>NZ_BAAGXV010000089.1:0-186188 GCF_054779655.1 Pontibacter brevis | reverse complement strand
CGCCGCATCGCCACCCGATACGACAAGACTGCCTCTAGCTTTCTGGCATTCCTGCACCTGGCTGCAGCCATGACACTGCTGCTATAATTGTCAACGCAGCCTAGGCTGTTGCGAGATCGGATGTCTGATTTTTGTGATTCTGTAAAGATTTTACAACCGGCCTTTGGTTGCCCCAGTCAAACGCGATGGCCTCCAGAAGAGAAACCCGCTCTGGGCTAGGCTTTGCTCTCACTTGCCGCATTCTGCTGACCCATTTGCCTGGCTTTGGGCCTAACGGGACACGGGTGTGACCATACTCTTACTTAAACTTTACAAGGCGGCTGAAGGCTTCCAGTTTGTGATAATTGCTGTGCCACTTGTCAGGGAACTCCTTGTTAAAAGCCCTTCTTGCAACTCTTCCATGGTATTGGCTAGTTTCATGCAAAAGTAACGCATGAGGCACCAGAACTGTGTGAAGCGCATGTTATGTTATCTTCAACTTTAAATAAAAGCACTTGAACAGGCTAAGACAGGTAATCATCCTGAAGAAGGCTATTTCCTGCTCAACTCAGTCAAAACAATAGGGTAATGATACCTTAACCTAATCTTAAAGCCTCCTTAACCAGCGCTTAACCTAGTGCGGGTAGCTTTGCAGCAAACAAAAACAAGCAAGGTTATGAGTTTAAGAATTACAAAGGTCGGGGGAAAACATATAGCAGTGCTCCTGTTCATGCTACTGTGTTGTTGCAGCGCCTTCGCACAGTCAATGGCAGTGCGGGGTGTGGTAACAGATAACGAAGGTGTACCGCAGCCCGGTGTGACGGTACTGTTACGCGGCACATCCATCGGCACTTCCACAGATTTCAACGGCGCCTACAGTCTTACCTCTCCTCATGCACTCACAACACAGGACGCACTGGTGTTCCGTTTCATAGGTTTCCAAACAACTGAAATACCATACAACGGCAGCGCCACCCTAAATGTACAGCTGCAGCAAGATGACAAGATGCTACAGGAAGTAGTGGTGACGGCACTGGGTATTGAGCGGGAACAAAAAGCGCTGGGCTATGCCACCCAGACCGTTAGCGGCGAAAATTTAACCCAGGCCCGATCTAATAATTTCGTGCAGGCATTGTCAGGAAAGGTAGCGGGGCTTAACCTTGTCTCTCCTGGTTCTGGTCCGGTAAATTCCACCAGAGTTTCGCTCCGGGGTGATAACTCGCTCAACCCCAATGGCAACAATGCCCTGATTGTGCTGGACGGCGTGCCGATGAGCAGTGACATGACAGGTTCAGGAGCCAGTAATGCCTACGGGGCTGGTTCAGGGAATGACATACCAGTAGATTTCGGTAATGGCATAGCAGACATCAACCCAGACGATATAGAAAGTATAACCGTGTTGAAAGGACCTAGTGCTGCAGCCTTGTATGGGAGTCGGGCCGCCAACGGTGCACTCATCATCACTACCAAGTCAGGGGCAGGCAGAAAGGGCCTGGGCGTAACTGTAAACACGAATGTTGCCTTCAACAATGTGTTAAAATGGCCTGATTTCCAGCATGAGTACGGCCAGGGCACAGGCAAATATTTTAATGATGCAGGAGAGCCTTACTATTCTTACGGAGCATCCGAAGACGGCGGCAATACGGGCAGCACCAGTAGCGCTTACGGTCCTAGATTTGATGGCCAGTACTACTACCAGTACGATCCTACCCTGGAAGGGCAATCAGCGGAGCGGCAACTGTGGAGGCCTTACAAAGACAATGTGAAAGGTTTCTTCAGGACAGGCTACACCATCACCAATAATGTTTCGGTTGCAGGGAGCAACGAAAGAGGGTCTGCCCGTGCCTCTGTCACTCACTCCAAAAACGAGTGGATTATGCCCAACACCGGCTTTGAGCGAATGACCGCAGCGCTTAGCCTGAATTACAACGCCTCGGATAAGCTAAAGTTTAACTCCAAGGTAAACTTCACCCACAAGAAAAGCGATAACCTGCCCGGAACCGGTTACAGCAATCAATCTATCTCCTATTTCATGATCTTTCAGAACCCGAACGTGGACTTAGCCTGGTACGAACCAAGATGGAAGGCAGGAAGGGAGCAGATAGAGCAGATTCACCCCTTTAGCTCCTATATCGATAACCCTTATGTTATCGCGTATGAAATGACAAACGCATTAAATAACTATGCCACAATCGGCAACCTGTCGGCTACGTATGAGTTCACGCCAAAGCTTGAGTTGATGGTGCGTTCAGGCATTGACCTGAGCAACGAAGACCGTGAAATGCGCCGCCCTTTCAACACAGCCAATTTCCAGTACGGTTACTATAAGGAGCAGAATATTTTTGACTATGAGATAAACACAGATGCCTTGCTTACTTACCGCGATAAGATTGGAAGCAAGATAGATGTGAGGGCTTCGGTGGGTGGTAACGCCATGACCCGAAGGTTCAGAGGCACGAATGGCGTGGTAGACGGGCTGGTGATTCCGGGGGTATACAAACTCTCTAACGGCATCAGTAACCCGTTGATGACGACCTACCATCGCAACAAAAAAGTAAACAGCCTGTATGCCCTGACAACCTTCTCTTATGAAGATAAAATATTTGTAGACATTACCGGGCGTAACGACTGGTCCAGCACACTGCCTGTACAGAACAATTCTTTCTTTTACCCCTCTATCAGTTCCAGCTTTATCCTCAGTGACCTGCTTACGCTGCCACGGCAGGTTTCTTATGCCAAGTTAAGGCTGTCGGCAGCGCAGGTGGGTAACGATACAGACCCTTACAGAACCAGGAAGTACTACGGACAAAGCGAGTTTGCCAGCTCCGGTTCTGTGCCTACCACCTTGCATAACGTTGATTTCAAGCCTGAAATTACCACCAGTTACGAGGCCGGTTTGGAGTACATGCTCTTCAATGGCCGCATCGGCATGGACCTGACCCTGTACAGAAGCTTTACCCGCAATCAGATACTGGACGTGCCCATCGATAATACAACAGGCTACAGCAGAGCAGTGCTGAATGCAGGAGAGGTGCGCAACCAGGGCATTGAACTGGTGCTGAACGCTAGGCCAATTGATAATGCTGATTTTAAGTGGAATTCAACCGTCACTTGGTCTAAAAACGACAATAAAGTGCTGGAACTAGCTGACGGAATGGAGGACCAGCAGGTGATTGGCTCCGGTGGCCAGGCAACCATCATTGCCAAAGTGGGCGGCACCACAGGCGATATTTACGGCTACGGCTTTGTGCGGAGTCCTGATGGGCAGATTGTGTACGATGCATCAGGCCTTCCCGCCTACCCCGATGAAACGCAGTACATCGGCAATGCCTATGCTGACTGGAAGGGAGGCTTTTTAAATGAGTTCTCTTACAAGAATTTCAGGTTCAGCTTCCTGCTCGATGGCCAGTATGGCGGTATTGTTTACTCTCAGACGCACCACAAGATGAGTGAGCAGGGTAAATTAAAGCACACGCTGATGGGCCGTGAAGAAGGGTATATTGTGGGAGACGGCGTGGTAGAAAATGCAGACGGCACCTACTCACCAAATACAAAGCAAGTAAACCCGGCTGACTACTATAGGAGGTACTACCGCCGCGCCAATGTAGAGTCCAACTCGTTCGATGCCTCTTTTCTTAAACTAAGGGAAATGCGGCTGGAGTTCAGCCTGCCTAAGGCACTGCTAGCAAGAACAAAAGCACTGAACGGAGCAAGCATTGCGCTTTACGGTCGTGACCTGGCCATGCTCACCAACTTCCCGATGTTCGACCCGGAGACAGCAGCCCTGAACGGTTCTACCATTCTGCCAGGCGTTGAAATCGGGCAGATGCCTTCCACAAGAACATACGGTGTGAATGTTACTTTGAATTTCTAAATAACAGCAGCAGGTATAATACAAAATTTTGAGAACTGTCAAAGGGATCGTATGCCTTGCTGGCAGTACCTCCAAACCATAAAAAAATATGATAAAGATAAAGAAGATTCTGGTTTTACTTGTAGCACTCAGCTGCATCAGTGTGTCGTGTACCGACGACTTTGAAGAAGTAAACCTCGACCCGAACAGGATAGAAACCATCAGCCCTGGCACCTTGCTGAACCCCATCCTCTACGAGATGGCCAGTTTTAACACTTCCCGAAGCAATGCTTATACGTTTGAGATCATGCAGGTGGCGCTTCCTTTTCCCAGCGCATCGGGAGGGGAGCACCGTTATGATGTTGGCGATAACGCTGGCAACTCCACCTGGAACACCTATTACCGCTGGATTACCAATATAAAGGAAATGCATGAGGCGGCAGTTGAGGCGCAGGACCCTAACTATGAGGCCATCGCCCTCACGCTAAACGCCTGGGCGTATTCCCTGCTCACCGACTCCTTCGGGGATGTGCCGATGGAGGAGGCTGCCCGCGGTGATGAAGGCATCTTTTATCCAGCCTTTAACACACAGGAGGAGATATACACCAAAATCCTCAGTGATCTTGATAGGGCAAGCACGTTGTTTGACACGGACAGGGGCATGATCTACGGTACTGATATCCTATACAACAATGATGTAGACAAGTGGCAGCGCTTTTGCAACTCGCTGCGCCTGCGATTGCTGTTAAGGGTTTCCAAAAGGTCAGAGATGAATTCCTTTGCCCGGATGGCCGAGATCATCAGCAATCCAGGTGAAAACCCGGTGTTTACGAGCAACGAAGAGGCTGCCATACTGGAGATTTCAGGTGTCGCGCCGCTTATATCACCATGGGGCCGCGCCGTCGACTTCAGAACAGGCCGTGCCGCATCTGAGTTTTTTATCGATAACCTGAATGCCCTGAATGATCCACGCCTGGAAAAGTTTTTTACGGAGGCCAGGATGAACGACGGGACCACATCCATAGGGTACAAAGGTATACCAAGCGGGTACGCCGGCAACGATTCGCAGTTTGACTTTACTCCGTCAACCCTGAACATTGCCCTTGTTACGGCCCCTATGATCTCGGTTATTATGACTTATGCGGAGGTGGAGTTTATCAAGGCAGAACTTGCCCAGCAGGGAGTTATCGGCAGCGATGCGGAGGCACATTATGAAAAGGGGGTTAAGGCGGCCATAGAACAATGGGGAGCCGAGGTGCCTGCTGATTATTTTGAGAACTCTGCCGCCGCTTATGATGGCACGCTGGAGCAAATCATGCTGCAAAAGTACCTGGCCCTGTTCTTTAACGATTACCAGCAGTGGTTTGAATACCGCCGTACGGGCCTGCCTTCGCTTCCTAAAACAGAGGCTATGGTGAACAACCAGATGGTTCCTGTTCGGTTCAGGTATCCTACTGCCGTACAGCAAAGCAACAACGACAACTACAGAAAGGCTGTCGAGCACATGGGTGAAGACGACATCAACACAAAGGTTTGGTGGGAAAAATAAGACACTTGTAAACTTCTTTTATAACGGCGGCGCAGGACTTCTGAAGTGCTTGCGCCGCCTATTCAAATTATTCAAAACATTAGATGATGTCACAGAAAAGAAGAACTTTTCTTAAATCGTTGGGCTTGGCTGGCCTTGCCGGCTTTACGCTTGATACAAATGCACTGCAGGCTGCACCTAAAGTGCCAGCTAAGGGCAAAGAGCTTTCAACCATAAGCCTTAGCGGCAGAGTGCAGGCACAGGGCAAAGGCGTTCCGGGTGTTGCCGTAACAGATGGTATCAATGTCACGCTTACGGACGCAAAAGGCAATTATGAACTGGAGAGTAATGCAACAGCGGATTTTGTCTATATCTCCACTCCGCGCGGGTTTGAGTTTAACCAGGAGCAAGGCATCGCGAGGTTCTATAAAAAAATAGAGGCAGCACGTGGTAAGTTTAAGGCCGACTTTGAGTTAAAGAAGCTAAGCCAGGACGACACGCAGCATAACTTTATTATTTGGGCAGACCCGCAGATGATATCTGAAGCTGATGCGGAGGAGTTCAAGACAAAGTCTGCCCCGGACACCAGAAAGCTGGTTGACAGCTATGACAAAGGCACCTTGTTCCATGGCATAGGCTGCGGAGACTTAGTATGGGATCGTTTCGAGTTATTCGATGATTACAAGCAAGGCGTTGGCACTACGGGTATTCCGTTCTTCCAGGTAATTGGAAACCATGACATGGATTTGGATGCACGTACGGATGACTTGTCGGGCGAAACTTTTAAAAAGCTTTTCGGCCCTACCTATTACTCGTTTAACCGGGGCGAAATTCATTATGTGGTGCTGGATGATGTTTTCTTTATTGGTACAGCTAAGAAATATATTGGCTACCTGACTGAGAAACAATTGAGTTGGTTGGAGCAGGACCTGGCGCAGGTAAAGGCCGGCAGTACGGTAGTTGTAAGTCTGCACATACCAGCTTATAACAAACAGCATGTGCGCAATAAGGAAAAAGAGGAACCATTGGGTGGCGTGGTGTCTAACAGAAAGGAGCTATATCGTTTGCTGAAACCATATAAGGCACACATCATGTCGGGGCACACGCATTTTAACGAAAAGGTTTTTGGAGAAAACACAATTGAGCATGTTCACGGCACCGTCTGCGGCGCCTGGTGGACAGGGCCGATCTGCTTCGACGGCACGCCAAGCGGCTACGGGGTGTACGAAGTGAAAGGCAGTGACATACAGTGGTACTACAAAGCTATCGGCCAGGACAAAGCACACCAGATGCGTATCTACCCGGTAGGTGCTGTGGAAAAGAAACCGGAACACCTAGCTGTGAACGTGTGGAACTGGGACCCTGAGTGGAAAGTAGAGTGGTTTGAAGACGGCAGGCGTATGGGGGAGATGCAGCGCGAAACAGCCTTAGACCCACTTTCGGTGGAGCTGCACCTCGGAGCTGCCAAACCTGCCAAGCATAAATGGGTGGAGCCGCAACTCACGGAGCACATGTTCTTTGCAAAGCTTTCAGACGGAGTACAGCGTGTTGCCGTACAGATCACTGATCGGTTCAGTAACGTGTTCAGAGAAGAGGTAGATCTAAAAGAACTAAGCCGCTTATAATTTTTTAGCTCTATCGGAAAGAATGTAGAAAAGGCAGCAGCTGAATAATATCTTCAGCTGCTGCCTTTTGATTTATACAGGTTAATGAGCAACTTTTAAATGCGCAGGCTTATACCTTTAACGGGAGGCAGAGGAGTATTGCAGCTAGCAGGCAATGCAGGAGTAGTCTTAACCAGCCACAGTTTCCATTGGTTTCTTATCCTTCAGAAGCAGTGTTTTCGGTGAACGTATTGGTATTTTTCGTTGCGAGGATCTGAACAAACCTCCACTCCGCCTGTGCCTCGCTGTTTGAGAAGCGGGCCATTACGTATCCTCTGTCTGATGCATTCAGGTATTTGAGGTCATCAATGAGAATGGTGAATGCCTGCTTACCTCCGGGTCGTCACCAAACAGCGCCTCAAAGCCAGGAGATGACACAGAAGCAGTCGCAAACTCTGCTCCAACTTTGTTGCCTGATACGGCTGTCAGGTCTGAATACCAGGCGTTGTGGGTATCGCCGGCCAGGGAAATGAGCTTTCTGCCGGCTGCTGCTGTGTAAATTATTTCCCGCTCCACAGGGTAACCATCCCAGGCATCCAGGTTGTAAGGCAGCACTGTTTCTATCCTGGCCCTTTCTGCGGCAGTAACCGTTGGGTCACCCTGAAGAACTCTGGCCTTTATGGTGACTAACTCTGTGACGGTAGAAGTAAACTGGGCAAACACTTCCGGACTGGCGTTGCCTGTGGCAATCTGCCCTATAAGGAGGAGTAATTCAGCGGGAATCAACATCTTACCCATCAGCACCTGGCTTCCCAGTACCTGCCATTAAGCCGAACTGGCACCCATTGTTGCTATTAGCCAGGAACGTTGCTCTGTGCCTAAAATAGTACGGGCAGGATTTTGCCAGTCTGCTAAGAATGCTGCGGCGTTCGGTCCGTCTGGTGTTAAGTAGTCGTTGTAATACAGTTGTTTGTCCCTTCCAACAATCCGGGTATCCAGCATCATTAAGTTTACAATGCCGGCAATTTCAAAATTTCTATAGATTTTGGCGTTGTCTTCCACACGTGCAGGTAAATACTCATGCCACGCCTGTATCGCGTTCAGTTTCCTGGTTTCGTAGCTGCCTTCGTCTGGTTGGTGATTCAAGGCTCCGTCTTCCCAGGCATCGTCTGCTATTTCATGATCATCCCAGACACAGATAAACGGTTTTAGCTGGTGGGTTTTCTGCAGTTGCACATCTCTTCTGTACTGCCGGTACCTGGCCCGGTAATCTTCAAGCGTTATTGTTTCATCTTTAGGGTAATGCAGTCTTCCCAGAGGAATCGTCAGCTCCGTTGTGCCGTACTCACCCAAACCATATTCATAAATATAATCCCCCAAATGAACCACTACATCAGCATCCGATTCAGCCACAGCACCATACACATTAAATAAGCCGGATTGATAATTCGCACAGGAAACGACGGCCATTTTAACTTCAGAGGCCTCTCCGGCAGCAGGCAGTGTTTTGGTTTCCCCTACAACTGAGGTAATTCCGTTCCTTTCGTTTCTGAACCGGTAGTAATACTTGGTGTTCGAGGTAAGGTTGCTCACATCTACATTAACAGTATTGTCGCTGGCCGTATCCACCTCAACAGACTGGCTGACCAAGACTTGGTTAAAATCTTTGTCTGTCGCTACATCAAGCCGTATCGTAGGCTTAGCACCTGTTTTGGACGCAGAAGTATAGCGGGTCCAAAGAACGACTCTGTCCTGAGTGGGGTCAAAACTGGCTACTCCCTCAAGGAAACCAAAGTCCTTGATAGGGAAGAAATCATCGTCAACGTTGCAGCTGGTGAGCACTGACGGTAATAAGGTTACACCAGTAGCTGCTATAACAGAGTTACGGATAAAGCTTCTGCGGCTTAGCTTGTTTAGTATTCGCTGCTTGTCCATAGATGTGTGGTTTGTTAAATTTCATAAATAGATATAACATAATAAAGAAGCGTGGCTAACTTATAACGTTTTAAATATTTTTTTGACCGTTCTTTTTCAGGAAATTATGTCTTCACTCAGGCACAAGATGAATAGCATAGGACGTCGTCGTCAGTTTTGCTTATCAGAATTTTTAGCAGAAAAGCCAAGGGTACAGAACTGGAAGAAAAAAAGGTACAGTGGAGACGCCTGGAAACGCTATAGCAGAGAAGGAATTAGAGCCAATGCCTTATGTGAACAGCGGCACTAGGATTTAGCATTTTGAAGAAGTCCGCCAGGGCAGCGGACTTCTGATTTTAATATAGTTACACCTTGTTGTAAAGAGCCTGGGCTTGATGCACAGCAGATGTAATAGTATCTTTTCAGAAGGAGGAGCCGAACAGGAAGTACACAATCACAAGTATGACAATAATGCCGATGCATCCTATACCGGCACAGCCACCCCGGCCTCTTCCTCCGCCTCCGCCGCCCATCAGCTTCCGTAACAAATACATTTTAAACAAACCTCTCAGCATAACCTTTAAATTAAGTGACACAACAAAATACCTTCCTGCACTGAGGCTGACCGCTTGTGGTGCAGAAGGATTAGGAGTTGTTACGCAGGCGCTAAAAGAGTGTTTGACAGAAATGAGAAAGAGTGCAATTCCTGAGCAAAAAAGAAATTTCTACCAGTTTAGCTTATAGGTACTTTACGCAGAATAGCCTCTATGAAATCTTTTGTTTTAATGCCGTCAGCCTCGGCTTCGTAGTTGAGAATAATGCGGTGGTTCATCACATCATGCGCCACTTCTTTTATGTCCTCAGGTAGCACATAGTCCCGCTCATCGAAATAGGCCACGGCTTTGGCTGCGCGGTTCAAGGCTATACTGGCTCTGGGCGATACCCCAAACTGGATGTAGGGTGCAAACTCGTTCAGGTCATACTCGGCAGGGCGGCGCGTGGCAAACACTAACTCTATAATATACTTCTCCAGCGTTTCTGATATCTGCACCTGGTTCATTTCATTCCGGATAGAGAAGATGTCTTCCTTCGACAGTACTTTTGATACTGTGTCTGAATAGCTCATATTGGCCATGCGGCGCATAATCTCCAACTCGTCCTCTTTTTTCGGGTAGTCAATGTACACCTTCATCATAAAGCGGTCTACCTGGGCCTCGGGCAGGGGATAAGTGCCCTCGTGCTCAACCGGGTTCTGCGTAGCCAGCACCAGGAAAGGCAGGTCCAGCATGTAGGTGGCCTCGCCAATCGTTACCTGTTTCTCCTGCATTGCCTCCAGTAAAGCTGACTGTACCTTGGCCGGGGAGCGGTTCACCTCGTCGGCTAGTATCAGGTTCGCAAAAATAGGTCCTTTCTTCACCTCAAAAGCAGAGGCGTTCTGGTTATAGATCATCGTCCCGATAAGGTCGGAAGGAAGCAGGTCCGGTGTGAACTGAATGCGCTGGAAGTCAAGGTGAAGCGCTTTGGATAAAGAGTTGATGGTTAGCGTTTTCGCCAGGCCGGGCACCCCTTCCAGCAGAATGTGCCCGCCGGTAAACAAACCAATCAGGAGGCGGTTCACCATGTATGTCTGGCCTACCACCACTTTGCTAACTTCGTTGAAAACCTGCTTTATCTTTTGCTGGTGTGCCTTCACTCTGTCCGGGTATATCAATTCTTCTACTGGCATGCTGCATTCATCTATAAAACGCATAAATATAGTAATAATACGAGATGAATGGTAAGATATTGTGCAAACAAAAAGCCTTCGGGCCACACAGCGCATTTAATTTCGCTGCATGGCCCGAAGGCTGCTATGGGTACTCTTGCTGGTAAAGAGTTAAGCCGGTACTGTTGTTTCTTCCTTTAGTCGTTCAAGCCGGTCCTGCTGCGCCACACGCACCGTGTCTATCAGTACGTTTATACCGGATTCATCCACCACATTCAAGGGGAGCACCATTACATCATCGTTTGTTCTGATGTGGATTTTGCGGTAGCGCGTCATCAGGTAAAGGATAAGGAAAAACCCGCTGAACAACGCCAGGGAATTATTGAAATAGGTAGTAAGGGCCAGGATGATGCTCAGGCCCAGGTACAGATTATTGCCTGTCTGCTTGATTTCCCATTTTACAATGTCTTCAAGCATAACAGAATCTTTTCTTGGCAGCACCCATGAGAAGCTAATCTTCATGAGGCGGTGTGTGGTGAGTACAATTTTCTTATCCACCGTCTGGATAAGGCATTGTTCTCCTTCGAATAGCTTGTTAACAGCCATAACTAATGGAGTATTAAGTTTGTGTAACAGTATAGCGCCGTGTTCAATAGCACAGCTTTTATCATCTTCCTATGCAGTAGATTCAAAAAGCCGGCAGAGGGTTGCAAGCATCTAAAAGAATATTTGCAACACCTAAAGTACATTAAAAAAACAACTGTAAGTAGTAACCAAATTAGTTAACGCTTCAGTTCACGGAAAATTTCATTTAAATATTGGTATTACCACGATAGGTCATATAAAAGCCCATCCTGTTGCTATAGGACGGGCTTTCAGAACATTCTATCAGGTAAATTATTCTGTCAGATACAAGTCGCCTTCGAAACCATGCGCGCGCTGATTCTTAAAGCGGGTAATGTCTGACTGCATGTTGTCGTATATTTCCTGCACCTCTTCGTACTCCTGCGCCAAAGGCTTGATGTGCTCGCTCAGCAGTTTGGCAGCTAATGGGTAGAACTTGGCATCGTCCGTGTTTTTCGCATTCACTTTAAATGAGCTAACCGCACTTTCCAGCTTCTTCATGGCAGCAGGATACTTGCCTTTAAACTCCTGAATGGTGTCGCGGAGTTTCTCCCGTATCATCAGGTACAAGTCTTCCTCAAAGGTCATTCCGAAGTCATCATCCTCTTCTTCGTCATCAAAATCGTTGTTGGCGAAGTCGTCGTCGTAGTCAAAATCTTCTCTCATGGCTGATAATAAGGTTCTGTTTTATTTAGGTTACGGGTTAAATCTCTCTTTGTGTCAACTAGCACTAATTTTTCCGAAAAAACAGGAAAGCACCTTTTCTGGTGCCGGAGCACAGGCGAAGCCTATCGCAGCTGCATAATTAATGTTTAGCCTTCTCTTTTGCAACAGCCTACGGCTCTCTTTCAGGCTAGTTTCCTGTTTTTAAGGGAGTGCTCTTTCCAAGGCTTGTAAACGGACAGAAATATGAACCAAGAGTGCTATATAAACAGGAGAGGCCACTGCAATGCAATGGCCTCTCCTGTTTATGCCCTGAAAAAGTATCAGGCAAACTTGCGCTCTATCAGGCGCAGCAGTTTGTTTACGTGCTCCTGCTTTTTGCTCCAGTCATACTTGCTGGCCAGTTCATGCGTTACGTAGCGCTTCGCAGTTTCCGGGTCGTTGTATTCGTCCAGCGTTTTGATAGTATGGTAATAAGTCATGTTATCACCATTAAAGAGCTCATTAATAAAACTGAAGCGCTGGTTAATGGAGATGGAGTTTTTCAGCGATTCAATTTTCTGGTTACTGTGCGAGTCGGCCAGTGAGGCAGCAGGAGCCTTTCTGAAGTTGTCGTTAAGGGTTGGGCGTGCATTTACGTGTGGCTCTTCTTCATCTTCTTCCTGCGGTCGGTAAGCAGGGCGTGCTGCCGGAGCCGTAGGCGCAGACGCCTCCCGCTGTGCCGTATGGATAGGAGACACAATTTCCCGTTCACGCGTTGGAGCCGGCGAAGTAGGTTTCGGTATCGGTGTGGCCGATACAACAGGTGCAGGCTGCCCCGAAATCTCCTGCTCGGTGATAGGCAGCAGGCTGCTGAACTTCTGCACCAACTCACCCAGCGGAGTGCGCTTGCCCTGGTTTGCGTTCACGTACAGCTTAAAGCGGCTCAGGATGTACTCCCTGTCGCGGCTGCTGGATGAAAGGGTGTCAATGAAGCCGGCAAAAAGCGGCTTGTCTATATCGATATATTTCAGGTTCTCCTGCAGCTTAGGCAGCACAATCTCCTCCTGTATGCGCAGAAATTTCTCCTCAAAGGTTGTAACAGGGGCCAGCACAACCAAGAACGTATCATAGATGGCCTTCTGCAGCAGCGGCTCAAAGGCATTACGCTTCATCAGGATTTTGCGTGAGAGCACATTCATAAAGTTTACGAGTGCTTCCTTCACCTCCTCATGCTCATAGTCGAAGTAGGGGCTGCGCAGGTTGGCCATTTCCTGGTGCCACTTCAGCAGCAATTCTTTTATGACAAATAGGTTTACCTGCTTGATGGGTGTAAAGCTAAGAAGCTGAGGGCCATTCAAGGTGTCGTAGGTGGCAAAGTGGCGGTCGCATAACAGATTTGCCAGCTGTTTGCTGTAACGCTCTATGTGTAATTGATTATATTTGTCTTCCATGGGGTATGCTTTCTTCTGTAAAGTTATAAAATTATGCCAAAGTTGACGGTGCAAAACCTTGCGCAACTCGAAGTAAAAGTTGCACCGGGGCAAACATTGCTCAAGGCCCTGCAGGCCCAGGGCAACGACTGGATGCATGCCTGCGGAGGCAAAGGCCGCTGTACTACCTGCCGCATTCTTGTGCTGCAGGGGCTGGAGCATTTTGGGCCGCTCACCGAGGCTGAAATCCGCTACCGCAACAAAGGGCGCCTGCAGGATAACGAAAGACTAACCTGCCAGTGTACACTGGAGAATGGCGATGCCACCGGAAAAGTGCCCGAGCAGACAAAATTGCCACACCTGAGCTATAGTAGTTAGAGGGTTTGGGGTTAGAAAGTTAGAGAATGAAAACAGTAATTTAGCCATTCAACCACGACTACATTAGTACATTAACCAATTATCACATTACCACATCAACGTTTACCACATTACCACACAATGTTTATTGAACCACGCGTAGGCAACGAGAACCACGCTACCAGGAGAGGATGGATTGAAGTGATCTGCGGATCGATGTTCTCAGGAAAGACAGAAGAGCTTATCAGAAGGCTAAACCGGGCTAAAATCGCGAAGCAGAAGATCGAGATTTTTAAACCCTCCATAGACAAACGGTACCATGAGGTAGACGTGGTGTCGCATAATGCCATCTCTATCCGCTCCACACCCATTGACTTTGCCCAGGATATGCTGTTGTTGGGTGGCAGCTGCGATGTGGTAGGGGTAGACGAGGCCCAGTTCTTTGACGAAGGTCTGGCAGAGGTGTGTGTAAAGCTGGCCAACAGTGGCGTACGCGTTATTGCTGCCGGCCTCGACATGGATTACCTTGGCAAACCATTCGGGCCAATGCCTGCCCTCATGGCGGTAGCGGAATATGTAACCAAAGTGCATGCGGTGTGTGTGCAGTGTGGTGACATTGCCACTTATTCTTACCGAAGTGTGCCCTCAGAACAGCAGGTAATGTTGGGCGAAACAGATTCTTATGAAGCCCGCTGCCGCCATTGCTTTGTAAAAGGCATGAAAAAGAGGAGTTAACGTTCCTCTTTCAGAAGAGTGCAAACGGAATCAACATAATAGGCTGAACCAATGGTGCAATGCATAGTAAAATAAGCCGTTTGTATATCATGGACTTTAGCTGCAGTACAACTGTAAAAGCGCACATGAGGAGCTGGCTGTTCGTAATAGCAGTGCTGGTACTGTTATTTTCCGGTGCGGAAGGATATGGGCAGGGCAGCATGGCACTGGGTGGCTGGCAGGTACATGTGCCTTACCGGCAGGGGAAAGCAGTGGCCGATGCCGGGGATAAGGTCTATGTTGCTGCTGAAAGCGGTCTCTTCTATTACGATAAAGAGTTTCATACTACAGAAGTCATAACGAAAGCAGATGGCCTTCGGGAGCAACAGATAAGCGCCATTGGTTATGATGCTGCCACCAGTACCCTGGTAATAGCCTATGCCAACACACAGGTTGATCTCCTGCGCGACAATGCAATTTATAACATCAGCGACATCTACCGGAAAGCCATTGCCGGGGAAGAAAAGATCAACCACATCCTCATATACAATAAGCTGGCTTACCTTTCCGGCTCCTTTGGGGTAGTGGTGCTGGACCTGCAAAAACGGGAGGTAAAAGACACCTATAGCAACCTCGGCCCAGGTGGCACAGCAGTGGATGTGCAGGCATCAGCCATACTACGCGACAGCATCTACCTGGCTACTAACCGTGGCTTACTTGCGGCACGGCATACCGGATCCAACCTTCAGGATTTTCATAGCTGGTCGGGCCACTCCAATGGCTTACCTGCGCCCGGTACCCTTACCAGCCTGGCCGCTTTCGACAACAGGCTTTATGCTGGGACAGCCGGCAGCGGCGTCTACAGCCTGGGTGGTGGAAGCTGGCACCAAACTGGCATTGCTCCTGCCACCGCTGTAAAAAGCCTTTCTGCATCTGCAGCTTATCTCGCTGTGGCAACGGCAGCAGGGGTGTACCTGCTGGACCAGAAAACGAACGTTACACATCTTGAACATCAGTTACTAGTGCAGCCGCAGCAAGCTGATGCAGGTGCCGACGGCCTGGTATGGGCAGCCGATTACATAAACGGGCTTGTTCAGTTAAACATCAACGGAGGTGCAGCCACTGCTTTTGCGCCCAATGGTCCTTTCTCGGGCAACAGTTTCCGGGTTTATACGCATGCGGGCAAGGTGTACGTACTAAGCGGCGGCTATAACGAAGGCTATATGGAGGCCGGAACCCGGGATGGCTTTTTCGTGCATGAAAACAGTGAGTGGATAAGCTATAACCAGTTTTTGTACCCAAACCCACAAGACTACGTTCCGGTGCAGGATTTAGTAGCGGCTGCACATAATCCTGTTACAGGTAAAATGTACTTCGGGAGCTATGGAAATGGCCTGCTGGAGTGGGAAGGAGTAGGTAAGGCCGTTCTCCACAATAACAGCAACAGCACCCTGATCAGCGCTTCCCCGGACGCAAATGCCAATGCTGTGCGGGTTACAGACATAGACGTGGATGCCGGGGGCAATGTGTGGGTGGTAAACCGGCACCAGACTGCCGGAGCACCGGGACTGCATGTACTGCGGCCCGATGGTAGCTGGAGGGCCTTTGTGGTTCCGGGTGTAGCAAGTGGGGGTAACCTGGAGGTGGTTCAGGTGGACGACTATGGGCAGAAATGGCTCTCATTTGCCCGGCAGGGAAACGCCGGCAGTGGGTTGGTAGTGTTTAATGAGGTACAGAACCAGGTGCGCCAGCTCAGAAGCGGGGAAGGAAACGGCGGTTTGCCGGATGGTGCTGTTTATAGCATAGCGAAAGACCTGAATGGTGATATTTGGGTAGGTACAAGCAGTGGGGTAGGGGTTTATTACAATCCCGGTTTTGTGTTTGAAACGCAGCCTTACGATGCCCATGTCCCGATTGTTGACAGAAGACCGTTGCTGCATGGGCAGGTTGTACGTTCTATAGCCGTAGACGGTGCTAACCGGAAATGGATGGGCACCGACAACGGCCTTTGGCTTTTCAGCCCTGATGGCGATGCGGTAATACATCATTTCACTACGCAAAACAGCCCGCTGCCATCTAATAAGGTGTTTTCGGTAGCGATAGAGCATAAAACAGGGCAAGTGTTTGTGGCAACGGAGGCAGGCGTTGCCTCTTACAGGGCAGGCGCCACTATAACAGAAGGAGAACCAGAGTGCGCCACTGTTTTCCCGAACCCTGTGCGCCGTGATTATACGGGACTGGTAGGGGTTTCAGGCTTACCTAACAATGCCAATGTCCGCATCACCGATATCTCCGGAACGCTGGTGTACAAAACAAAAGCTTTGGGTGGCACCCTCACCTGGGATGCCCGCGACTATAATGGCAAACGCGTGAAGGCAGGTGTGTATTTAGTGATGAGTTCAGGTGGGGACGGCGGGCAAACCTGTATCAGTAAAATAGCCGTACTGGAGTAGAACGCCAGCAAGATTTAAATTATAGCGTAGCAGGAATGAGCTTTTCAGCAACATACCTGCACCTGATTCGAGAAGCCCAATTTGAGTTACTATATTAAAATATGTTAGTTAAAACACGGGGCATTGTACTGAACCACATCAAGTACCGCGAGACTTCTGTTATTGCCAGGGTATATACAGAGGTATTGGGGGTGCAGTCCTATGTTGTGAACGGGGTGCGCAAGAAAGGGCCGGGTTCCCGTGTTGCGCTGTTCCAGCCCTTCACGCTGCTGGAAATGGTGGTGTATACCTCTCACAGAGGGGGCCTTACCCGTATGTCGGAGTTCAAGAGCGCACATCCCTTTTCCACTATTCCATTTGATATCCGGAAGAGCAGTATTCTGCTGTTTCTGTCTGAAATGGTATCGCGCACTATAAAGGAGGAGGAGGAAAACCCGGTGCTGTTTCACTTCCTTTACAATGCCATTATTTTCTTTGATGAGCAGGATCGGGATTTCGAGAATTTTCACCTTGTGTTTTTGCTGCAGCTTAGCTACCACTTGGGTTTCGGCCCGGGTTCCGGGGCAGAGATTGTGGAGCAGGTAGCTTTTTCGGGCAACGCACAGTCCGCTACCTCGGCACCACCCGTGCTGGCGCTGCAGGCGCACGAACATTACTTTGATTTACTTTTAGGGGAGGCAGTGCCAGGGATTATCCCGAACGGGCGGATCCGGCGTGAACTGCTGGACATCCTGATTCGCTACTACCAGTTGCATGTAGACAGGCTGGGGGAAATTAAGTCGCTAGCCATTCTATCAGAGGTACTGGCAGAGTAGGTTTCCGGAAACGGGAAGGCATAAAAAAACCGGGGCATGTACAGCTACATTACCCCGGTTTTCTGTTTTATCAGAAATTAAATTACTGTATGCTGATAACCTCTATATCGAAGATAAGCACTGAATTTGCTGGTATGCCTCCGGTAGGATAACGGCCGTAGCCTAAATGGGAAGGAATGTACAGGCGGGCCTTTTCGCCCACTTTCATCATTTTCAAACCTTCGTCCCATCCTTTAATCACTCTTCCTGCACCAACCATAAACTTAAAGGTTTCCTCTCTGTCCACGCTGGAGTCAAACTTAGTGCCATTTATCAGTATGCCGGTATAGTGTACCTCTACATTGTCACCAGACTCTACCTTGATGCCGGTGCCTTGCTCCACCGGCTGATAATATAACCCGGAGTTGGTCTTGGTTACAGTGGCCATATCCACATTGTTAGCTTTCAGGTAATCCTGAATGAGCTTATCATCCTTTTCGCGCTGTTGCACAGGGTCGAAGTACAATTGTTCATCGCTGGAGCAGGAAGCAAGGATTCCGAGAGTTACAAAGAACAGAAGCGCCTGTAGCAGGCGGCTTCTATTACCAAGATATGACATAATGTTTTGCATGAGAAAAAAATACGTTGATTACTGCTTCTGTACATCTACCAATTCCACGTCGAAACGCAGAATGGAATTGGCTGGCATGTCAGGACCACGATCCTGCTCACCGTAAGCCAGCGTAGAAGGAATTAGCAAAGTAGCTTCGCTGCCTTCCTGCAGTTCCTGGATAGCCTCATCCCATCCTTTAATTACCTGGCCCTGGCCAAGTGTAAATTTGAATGGCTCGCCATTTGCCATTGGGTTGTTGCGTGAGCTCTCCAGCTCCTTGCCATCCAGGTGAGACAGCTTGTAGTGTACTGAAACCTGGTCGCCTACACTGGCCTGAGGGCCTTTACCCGGCTCATTCACTAAATAATAAACGCCGGATTCAGTTTTCTGTACATTCTGCAGGTTGTTTTGCTGGATGTACTCCTGGATCTTCTTGTCATCAATCTTGATTTGCTCCGCAGCACGGGCCTGTGCTGCCTGCATCTGCTCCTCAAACATTTTCTGCTGGTCTGCCATTGCCTGCTCTCTAGACTGCACTTTCTCGGCTTTGATGAAGAAAGTCAAGTGTGAGCCTGGCTTAATGAATGGGGGCATTGGCTGGGCAAAAGTCTTTGCGAAGAGAGAGTCAGCGCTTACTTTAAACACGCCGCTATCACCCGGAGAAAGCATCATGAGGGCCTGCTCTAAGCTACCCTTAAACGTTGGCTCCATTACCGGAATCATAACAGGCTGATCCTGTGTGCGGGAGTCGAACAGGACAGAATCTTCAGCGTTTCTGTAAGACATCTGCATGGTTACTACTTGTCCGATTTTGGCACCAGTAGAATCATCAGGGGCAACCTGGCCTTTGTTCTTGTACTCACCGTCTTCTGTTTTTTCGTAAATTTTATAGGTCAGGCCATCAGCCGTTGTATAAAACTCGTCCTTGTTATTGTTGCAGCTTTGCAACAGGAAAGCACCAGCTATCACTGGCAGCAAAAATTTAGTTTTAGATAGCATTGATATAAGTTGTGATAAATTTTACTTGGTTTTAGCGTGCTGCAGCTGGTCCTTGTAGAGCGGCAACAGGCTTTCGAATTTTTGTACAGTGGCTTCCAGTGTATCCATAGAGATACCGCCAGCTGCGTTTTTATGACCTCCTCCGTTGAAGTGGGCCCGTGCAAACTCGTTTGCAGAGAAATCACCTACCGACCGGAACGACATTTTTACTGCCTGTGTGCGGTCGATGATGAGCGCTGCAAATACTATGCCTTCAATGGAAAGCGCATAATTTACAAGGCCCTCTGTATCACCTGTTTTAGAGTTGTAAGCTTTCAGTTCATCTGCCGTAATAGCGATGTAAGCTGTATTATACTCCTGCAGCACCACGAGCTTATCTTTCAAAGCATAACCCAGAAAGCGCAGGCGCAGTTCCGTGGAGCTGTCGTAAATAAGGCGGTGAATGTTAGAGGTTTCTACCCCAATCTGCAGCAGGTCTGCAATAATCAGGTGCACGTTTTTGGAGGTGCTGGGATGGCGGAAAGAGCCTGTATCGGTCATAATGCCGGCATAGAGGCACTCCCCGATGCCCGTGTCTATCAGGTCTGCATCGCCCATCGCCTTTATCAGGTCATACACGATTTCGGCAGTAGCTGCTGCACTGGTGTTGGCATAGTCCAGGTCAGCAAATTGCTCCGGTTCCAGGTGGTGGTCAATCAGGACCTTTGTGCCCTGAGCCTGCCGGATGTATTCGCCCATCTCGTTGATGCGGGAAAGCGTGTTAAAGTCAAGGCAGAAAATCACCTGCGACTCCGCTATGATACGCTGCACCAGGGCATCGTTTTTCTCAGAGTACACGATAACGTCATCGTTGCCCTCCATCCAGTTCAGGAATTCGGGGTAATCAGAAGGCGTGATAACCGTAACACGGTGGCCTTTCTTTTTAAGGTATCCGGCCAAACCCAGCGAAGAACCCAATGCATCCGCATCCGGCTTATGATGGGTGGTGATCATTACCTCTTTAGGCTCCTGCAAAAGCTCTTGCAGCGCATTGATATTGTGCATACTATAGATTTAAATCCTCTGATTAATAAGGATATAAGGCGCAAATTTGAGAAGAAAATACTTCTAAAGCAATTAATTAGCGCTTTAGGCATGATTAGGCGCTGCGGAATAACCTTGGGAGGAATGTAAGAGTTAACTAAAGTATAATAGAAAGTATGCTGTTTTTATCTGAAATGCCCTACTTTTGCAGTCCGAAACTTAAAGTATAACCTAATATAGATTAAAGAGACATGGCCGGAAACAAGACATTCACTATGATTAAGCCTGATGCGGTTGCTGAAAACCACATTGGCGGCATTACCAAAATGATTGAGGAAGGCGGCTTCCGTATTGTAGCAATGAAAAAAACAAAGCTATCTGAGGAGCGTGCCGGTAAATTTTATGAAGTACACAAGGAGCGTCCGTTCTACGGCGACCTTGTAAAGTATATGTCTTCCGGCCCTATTGTGGCGATGATTCTGGAGAAAGACAACGCGGTGGAAGATTTCCGCAAACTGATAGGTGCTACTAACCCGGCACAGGCTGAGGAAGGTACTATCCGTAAAAAATACGCGAAGTCTATTGAGGCTAACGCCGTGCACGGTTCTGACTCTGATGAGAACGCGCAGATTGAAGGCGACTTCTTCTTCTCTGCCGATGAGCGCTTCTAAGCATTAAAAATTACTTATTGATTTATTGAAAGGAAGCCTGACTGTAAATGTTGGGCTTCCTTTTTTATGTTCAGAAAAATCAAAGGTACTCATAAACAGCAGCGGCCGGCATTGTACAATGCCGGCCGCTGCTGTTTATAAGCATATAGCTAGTCTCTCGGAATCACGAGGCGCTGGCCAGGCCGGATCAGGTCTGGATTAGGCCCTACTGTATCTTTGTTTGCTTCATAAATGCGTTTCCAGGCATTGGCATCGCCATAATGCTTTTTAGCGATTTTGGAAAGTGAATCCCCGCTCTGCACAGAATAAATGTCCTGCGAAGGAGTGGTGGGCTTTATTTTGTTCATGTCATTTTCATTATAAAAAGCATGATTCGGGTTGCCCGGAGTGCGTGTTACTGTATCTGTTCCTTTAGGGTTTGTAGTAGGTTTTGCTGCTGGTTTTGCAGGTTCCTCTTTTCCCTTTTTAAAAAAATCCATTAATCCCATATCGGTATAAATTTTTAAGTCAAACGTAATCATTAAGTGCGGCTACGGTGCTTAGCGAAAGCCGCTTATGTTAAAATACGCCGGCAATGGGAGTTAGTTGTGTAGGTGCCGTTATTGCAACGGCAACAAAGCGAAGAACGTAAGCATCAAGCATAGACAGGCTGTGGCCTGCTAGAAGCAGTGAAATACATTATGAACAAACGAGAGACATTATGATAACTATGAATAAAAACAATTATAAGAACCCACTAAACATGCTGCTGGCTATGCTGTTTGCAGTGGTGCTGGTGAGTTGTGGGGGGAACAACGAAGTTGGTTCTGAAAATATGATTTCGGGGACTAACAATAAAACCTGGGTAGCGGATGAGGAAATGAATTCATCCGGCCAGGAAGTAGAGCCGGTAGATAAAGATCAGCAGGGAGGCATGCAGTTTTATGCAGATGGCCGCTTTGCGCTGGGTGAGAGCGGAGTTCTCCGCACAGGTACCTGGTCTTTTGACCAATCTGCCAAACGCCTGACGCTTCAGTTTGAAGACCAGAACGTAACCCAGAACTTTGAAGTGACAAAGCTGACGGAAGATGAAATGAACCTGAAGGTACCGGATGGTTCAGAAATGAAGCTGAAAGCAAAAAAATAAAACAACTCTTTCCGGCATTCAAAGTATATAATAGAGAAGTTTCGATTTTTTAGGCGGCAGTCTGTGTACATCAGGCTGCCGCTTTTATTTTCGGAGTAAAGGGCGTATCGAAAGCAAGCCAACCAGAGGCCCAAAAGCAAGGAGCAGGAACGCGAAATGCGGCGGTACAAGGGTGATCAGATAACCTGTAAGCTGTATGCTCCCGATGGTGATGGCGAACCCGATACAGGTCACTACGGTGAGGGCAGTGCCCACCAGTTGTGGCGGTGCCGTTTTGGCCGTAAGCGCAGAAAACTGAGGCGAGTCACCGACCACTACTAATCCCCAGAACAGCATAAATGGCAGCACCAGGAGAGGTGCCTGGAGCAGCCACACCGACAGGATGCAGCAAATGCCTGACAGCAGCAACTGCACAAACGCCACACGGCCACTGCCCCAGCGCTGGGACAAGTAACCGCCTCCAATGCACCCTACAGTCCCCGCCGCTATTACGCAAAAGCTATAGATGGAGAGCTGCTCTGGTGGCGTCTGCGGAAGTGCATAGGCCAGCAGGAATGGCACAAAAGCCCACAGCGTGTACAATTCCCACATATGCCCGAAGTACCCAAAAGCAGCAGCGCGAAACTCCCTAGCCCTGAAGACCTTGAGCATATTAACTACATCAAAACGGGCACCTTTGCTATGGTAAGGGCCGTCAGGCACCAGCAGGTACATCAGTAACCCTCCCAACGCTGCCAACACGCTTACCGCCAGCAACATAGTCTGCCAGGGAAGAGCGGTCCCTAGCCCGCGCAGCAGATGCGGGAAAGCGGTGCCCAGCACCAGCGCCCCCACCAGATAACCGATAGCTTTGCCCAGTCTGCCGCTGTACCAATTGGCGGCTATCTTCATGCCCACCGGATAAATGCCAGCCAGCAGAAAGCCTGTAAGGCTGCGCAACAGCAGTACGCCTCCCACACTGGTAGCAGAGAAGACTACCAGTACGTTAGCTGTGGCGCCCAGTAACGCACAAATCAGGAACAGCAGCCTCGGCGATATTCGGTCAGCCAGTGAGAAGAGGGCAAAGCAGAGAGTGCCCAGTATGAAGCCAAACTGCACAGCCGATGTCAGCAGGCCCAGTGCACCTTCCTGCAGCTGCAGCGATGCCTGCAGCTCTGGCAGCACCGCATTGCCAGCAAACCAAAGCGAAGTGCCGGCAAACTGGGAGAACACAATGGTGGGCAAAATACGGGCCGGCGCTGGCGCAATCACAACTGACATTTAAGTTAGAGAGCTTTTTTGAGTTAGAAAGTAGGGGAGTCAGAGAGTTAGAAAGTTAAAAATAAAAGCTGAGCTTATTCTTATTAATAGCTATAAGGATTAACAGGCGTTTGAATTCCTTTATGCAGAATGATTTCCTTACCTGCTTCTGTTTCAGGTTAACAGTGCCAAGTTTAAGCTAACTCTCTACCTCCTAAACTCTCTACCTCTTTACTATCCAAAAATCGTTTCGGCAAATTTCTGCAGCGTTTTGCGGGTTTCGTATGTGCGTTCGAACATGCCCATATGCCCTGTCTTTGCGATAAAGTAAACCATGCTGTTATCAGGCAGGTGGCATTGCTCCAGGGCCTTCTCGAGCGGCACGGCACCATCGTCTTTCCCGAAAATAAACAGCACCGGGGATTTTACCTCTTTCAACACTTCTGAGCGGTCCGGGCGGTCGCGCATGGCAGCGAGGGCACCCAATACTGTTTCTTTTGGCGTCTGGCGGCCGATCTCTTTCATCATTTCTACTGCGCTACTCAGGCGGTCCCGGTTTTCGCGGTAAAAGAGCGGCTCCACAAAAGGATTGATGAAGTTCACTACCCCGTGGCGCTCCACATAATCTATCGTCTTGTTTCGGTTTTCCTTTTTCTCTTCTGTGTCGGGTAGGGCAGAGGAGTGGAAGAGGCAGAGACCGTTCAGCATATGACCGTATTTTTCTGCAAAGGCCATGCTAACGTAGCCGCCCATAGAGTGCCCGATCAGGAGGCATTTCTTTACACCTAACTCATCTAACTGGCGCTTCACATCTTCTGCCATGCTTTCCATGCTGTAGCTGCTGATGTTCTCTGTGTTGTCGCCGTGCCCCAGAAGGTCTAATGCAATGGTCCTGAACTGTTGCTGCAGCGGTTTCATGAATTCTGCCCATTCCTCTTTACTTTCACAGAAGCCATGCAGAAAGACCAATGCATCAACAGAACCCGCATCAATGTAAGTGTTTGCCATAGTTTGTCTGAATCAGGATTTACTGGATGTTGAGGATACACAAGATTGAATTTACAAATTTATTTCATTTATGTCCCTTATACTTCACTATCAGCTGAAGGCGGCTTTTAAGTTATCTTATAGTGTAGATTAAGATTCGGCGATAATCCTGCTCATTCCAAACATCCAGTAAATCCTGATTCAGACAAACAAAAAGCCCCACAGGTTCTGAAACGCTGTGGGGCTTTATATAATCAATACGTCTTTAGTCTAAATGGGGGCCTTTACTGAAGCGCCAACCAGTTGGCGAACAGTGCGCTCTATGGCGGAAGGATCCATACCTGCTTCTTTGTGCAGCTCAAGCTGTGAACCATGCTCGAAAATCTTGTCCGGAATACCCAGGCGTTTAACCTGTGCGGTATAGCCGTTGTCAACCATAAACTCCAGCACGGCACTACCAAAACCGCCCTGCAGGCAGCCATCTTCCACAGTAATTACTTTGTCATACTTGCTGAAGACATGGTGCAGCAGTTCCTCATCCAGTGGCTTGGCAAAGCGCATGTCGTAGTGGCCAGGCGTAATGCCGTCATACTTCAGCTTCTTGCACACATCAACCGCATAGTTTCCGATATGGCCAAAGGTAAGGATAGCTACTTCCTCGCCTTCCTGTACGGTGCGGCCTTTGCCAATTTCAATTAGCTCCAGCGGCGTGCGCCAGTTCGGCATCACACCCTCACCGCGTGGGTAACGGATAGTGAACGGGCCGGCGCCGTCTTGTGTGGCCGTATACATCAGGTTGCGCAGTTCCTGCTCGTTCATCGGGGCGGATACGACCATGTTCGGGATGCAGCGCATGTAGGCAATGTCATAGGCACCGTGGTGTGTCGGACCATCGGCGCCGGCAAAGCCCGCTCTGTCTAAGCAAAAAACCACCGGCAGGTTCTGCAGGCACACATCGTGCACCACCTGGTCGTAGCCGCGCTGCATAAACGTGCTGTAGATGTTGCAGAACGGAATCATCCCCTGCGTGGCCAAACCGGCAGAGAACGTAACTGCATGTTGCTCGGCAATGCCCACGTCGAAAGCGCGTTCTGGCATCGCCTTCATCATAATATTAAGCGAGCAGCCAGATGGCATAGCAGGCGTAACACCCATAATCTTCGGATTCTGCTCGGCCAGCTCCACAATGGTATGGCCAAAAACATCCTGGTACTTCGGAGGCTGTAGCGTGTCGTGGTGCTTTTTATAGATTTCTCCAGTAATCTTATCAAACAGGCCTGGTGCATGCCATTTGGTCTGGTCTTTTTCGGCCAGCGCAAAGCCTTTCCCCTTCGTAGTGAGGCAGTGCAGGATTTTCGGACCTGGAATATGCTTCAGGTCCTCCATCACCGACACAAGGTGGTTGATGTCGTGGCCGTCGATAGGGCCGAAGTAACGGAAGTTGAGGCCTTCGAACAGGTTACTCTGCTTTAGGATAGCCGCTTTTACACCGCTCTCAATCTTCGAAACAACTGTGCGGGCATCAGGGCCGAACTTACTGATTTTGCCTAATATCTTCCACACCTCATCGCGCATCTTATTATAAGTGCGGGAGGTGGTAATATCCGTTAAATATTCTTTGAGGGCACCCACATTCGGGTCAATGCTCATGCAGTTGTCGTTGAGCACCACCAGCAGGTTGGCATTTGCCACGCCGCCATGGTTCAGCGCTTCAAAGGCCATTCCGCCTGTCATAGCGCCATCCCCGATTATGGCAATGTGCTGGCGTTTTTCTTCGCCTTTATATTTAGAGGCAACCGCCATACCCAGAGCCGCCGAGATGGAGGTGCTGGAGTGGCCTACGCCAAAGGTGTCGTATTCGCTCTCTTTTCTTTTCGGGAAGCCGGAAATACCGCCGTACTTACGGTTAGTGTGGAAAATGTCGCGGCGGCCGGTCAGAATTTTATGCCCGTACGCCTGGTGCCCCACATCCCACACCAGCTGGTCATAAGGTGTGTTGAATACATAGTGAAGGGCTGTTGTAAGCTCTACCACGCCGAGACTGGCACCAAAATGGCCACCATGTATCGAAACGACATCAATGATATACTGCCTTAGTTCCTGGCATACCTGCAACAGTTGCGCTTCCTTCAGGTTCCGCAGGTCGGCAGGTGTGTCGATAGAGGCCAGCAGCTCTCCGGGTTTAATAATCATAGGATTGTCTTTAATAGACCCAACAAAAAAATGCAGCGAAAGTTTACAAAGGCGACATTTACGCTTACAGCCAACGGGTAAAGTTAATAAAATTAGATAAAAAGCGTTCTCTTTAGCCGTTGTTTCATACGGGAGCGAAGGAAAAAAGGCCTGATTGTATATAGTGAAAAATATATTTATTCTTAAAAAAGCTGTTCCTGCTGGCATTCCGAAAGGGGAAGCGAGCCGGCAGGGGCAGTAGTTTACATGATGTATTCCTATTTAAGTTACAAGTTCTGAACCATGCCCGTTCTGCTTTTGGTTGTAGAGGAGGCTTTTATGGCAGCCATCTGCCGAAAATCCTTAATTTTGCGAACCGCGCTGCCCAGGCGCCTAAAACATAGCTTATTAACAGGTGAGTTTCGAGATTAAATTACCATTGTTCAAAGGCCCTTTCGACCTGCTGCTCTTCTTTATTGAGCGCGACGAACTGAACATTCATGACATTCCTATCTTTCAGATTACGAATGAGTTCATGGGATACCTTCAGCAGCTGGAGCAGCTTAATATAGAGGTGGCTAGCGATTTTATCCTGACGGCTGCCACACTCATGCGCATCAAGGCCAAGATGCTGCTGCCGCGCGTGGAGAAAGACGAGGAAGGCAATGAGATAGACCCGCGGGAGGAGCTGGTGCAGCACCTGCTGGAGTACAAAAAGTACAAGAGTGCCATTCCGGACCTGACCGCAATGGAGGACCAGCGCCTGGCACAGGAGAATAGGGGCAACATACACGAGGAGTTGCAGCAGATAGCCCTTGCCAACCACTTTGAATACGAGTTGCAGGACCTGAGCCTGTACAAGCTGATGCGGGTGTTCGAGAAGGTAATGGTGCGCTACGACGAGGAGCAAAGCCGACCTAAACACACCGTTATCACGTATCCCTATACCATTGAAGAACAGCGGGACCTTATTATGCGGATGGTGACGGAGCGCAGCCAGCTGGCTTTCTCACAGCTCATCGCGGAATTTCCGGATAAAATAGGAATGATTTTTAATTTCCTGGCTATTCTGGACATGCTGCAGCTAAACCTGATAGGTGTGGAAGTGGGAGAGGGCTTCAACGACTTCATCATCACCGTAGCCGAAGGGCAGGCTGCGCAGGTAATGCAGCTGTTGATAGAGGAATAAGCAGGTGACACAAAACAAATTATGGCTAAGGCCAGTTGTTGGCAAGCAATTAGTTAAAAGCTTATGCATCTGCCGCCGCATGTGTAATGCAGGCATGGGCAGGAAGTAAGCCATTACACCTACATGGACCAGAACGAGAAGACAATACTTAAAAGCTTTAGCCCTGTCAAAATACTGATACCAGTAGTTCTGGGGTTGGCAGCGACGGCCTGGCTTTTTATACGAGACGATAAAGTAAGCGAACTGAAGGGCCTGGCCCAGGCTAACGTGTGGTGGCTAGTGGCGGCGCTGCTGGTACTGGTAGTGCGCGATGCCGGCTATATGTACCGTATCCGGAGCCTCACCGATAAGTTCCTGACCTGGCGCAATAGCATTGACGTGATCATGCTTTGGGAGTTTGCCTCCGCTATTACGCCTTCCGTGGTGGGCGGTACTACCATTGCGACTATCATCCTGAACAAAGAAGGAATTCCGCTGGGCAAGTCGCTGGCATATGTCATGCTCACGGCTGTGCTGGATAATATGTTCTTTATTGTGGCGGCGCCTATCGCGTTGCTGCTGACGCAGGGGCAGGTTTTCCCGACCTTTAACCTCGAGCCCTCTGATGTAGCCAAGCTGCAATCTGCCTTTTATATCAGCTATAGCCTGATTGCGGTGTATACCTTCGCCATGATTTACGCCCTTTTTGTAAAACCGAGGGCATTTAAGTGGCTGTTGTTAAAGATTACTTCTGCCCGTTTCCTGCGCAAGTGGCGCGTGAATGCCTTCCAGCATGGCAACGAGATTGTGTGGGCATCAGAGCAACTGAAAGGCAAGGGTTTTAATTACTGGGCTAGGGCTATTATCTCCACCATCTTTGTGTGGAGTGCCCGCTATTTCCTGCTCAACTGCCTTATTGCGGCTTTTACCGATGTTACGTTCAGCGAGCATATGCTCATCATTTCCCGCAACCTTATTTTCTGGATTGTGATGCTGATAGCCATTACACCGGGAGGGGCTGGTATTGTGGAGATGGCCTTCCCTAGCTTCTTTGGCATTTTCTTGGGTGCTTTCAGTAGCATTGTGGTCGTGCTGTACCGCCTGATTACGTATTATCCCTACCTTGTGCTAGGGTCTATCTTCCTGCCAAGGTGGATTGCAAAAGTATTCGGACACTACCCGAAGCAAAGCGAGGTGCGTGCCTGACGCGAAGGAAAACAAATGAAAAAAATGAACAGAGAGAGCAGCATGAGGTATACTTGTGCTGCTTCTTTATTTTTATAGGTAGAAATAGTAGGTGTCAGTATAAGCAGAAGGTGAAGAAGCCATATGTTTATATAATCAGGTGTTACGCAAACCAACGTTCGTCAAGCTATAGTCCCAGCGGGGCGGCCTGTTGATAGTTTGATGTACCAAAAACGGCAGAGCTCCAGAGGAGCGACCTGTTTACGATATAATAACAGGCCGCCCCTCTGGAGCTAAAGAAGCTTATGAAATCCTAAGCTATCAACAGCCGCCCCGCCGGGACTTTGGCGCAACGCTATATTTGACGTAACGCTATAAATCAAGCTAAATGAAAGTCATTATTATAGGAGGAGGAATTGGTGGTTTATGTGCTGCCATTGCGCTGCAGAAAGCAGGCATAGAGGCGGTGGTATATGAGGCCGCACCTGAACTGAGGCCGGTAGGAGCAGGAGTGGGGCTGGCGGCCAATGCCATGCAGGGTTTAGCGCGTTTAGGCGTACACGATGCTGTGGTGGCGCGTGGAAAACAGCTGACAGCGCTGGTCATGTTTGATGAAAACGGAAACGTAATCAGCAACCTTGACACCCGCCCTTTGAGCAGGAAGTACGGCATTAGCAACTTTGTGATCCACAGAGCGGACCTGCACGAAGTGCTGCAAAATCACTTAAAGCCTGGCTCGCTGATCTTAGGCAAGCGCTGCGCAGACATACATCAACTGGCAGATCAGGTGCAGGTAAGCTTTTCAGATGGCACCCAGTCCACAGCTGAGCTAGTTGTTGCCGCCGATGGCATCAACTCGGTAGTACGCCGGCAGCTGTTGCCGCAGAGCCGGCCCCGCTATGCCGGTTACACCTGTTGGCGCGCTGTTATTCAGAACCCGGGAGTTGAAATCAATACTATGATTTCGGCTGAAACCTGGGCGCCGCAGGGGCGCGTAGGCATAGCGCCACTGCAGGACAATAGTATCTACTGGTATGCCTGTATCAATGCACTGGAGCGGGATGAGCGCATGCAGCAAATGACTCCAGGGGATTTAGCAGCACATTTTGCAGGGGTAAATCCTCCTATAGAGGCTGTACTGGCTGGCACAAAACCGGAGCAACTTATCTGGAACGACATTGCAGACATAAAGCCCCTGGACAAGTTTGTGTTTGGGCGGGTTGTGCTCCTGGGAGATGCTGCGCATGCCACCACTCCTAATATGGGCCAGGGTGCCTGCCAGGCCATTGAGGATGCGGTTGTGTTGGGGCAGTGCCTGAAGCAGCAAACAAAATTGGCTGGGGCGCTGGTGCTTTACGAAAAGCGGCGGATAGCCCGGACAGCAAAAGTCGTTCGCCTTTCAAGGCTGCTGGGGCAGGTGGCGCAATGGCAGCAACCGCTGCTGGGCAGCATCCGCAACGGCCTTTTCCGGGCAATGCCCCAGTTTGTCACTCAAAACCAGATGGAGTGGCTGTATAAGGTAGACTTTTAGCTGAAAATGACTACTTTCGGCTTGAACCTGCCTTTTTAAGAAACATGTTCTTGCTCGTAAAACGTAGCACGGCGTTTGTTGCCGTTAACCTGCATTATAAAAGACGTATTATGCTAAGAAAAATATTCCTGTTATTCACAATCACAACGTTCCTGAGTTGTTCCGACAGCAATAACGATTTGCTGGACAAGCTGCGGTCTGCGGTGGAGGAAGAGGAGATGGGCGAAAATAGGTATAATGTAGTAGACCTGGCAAACCTTACAGAATTCGAGTGGGATACCCTGTACTTTTTCCAGGCGGGAGAAGACAAGCGTGCTATCAGCGATGCCATCGGGTTTAAATGGGAAGGTGCCACTGTTCCGGAGCTTAACAGAAGGCTCCTGTTTGTAAAAGACGGACAGGTAGTCTCCTACACCGACTACAATTACAGAGAGTTTCCCTTGTTTGTCTATGGGTGTAACGAAGACAGGTGGGTGTATCCCCGCAGCCGAACCAGGTTTGCGACCTTTAAGTACTGTAACAACGGGAATACCGTATATCCCTTCATTCCTGTAGAATGTGCTGCTAACTTAAGCGAAATGATAGAAGCAGGGTGCCCGGAGGAGGAGGCGACAGCAGCCCCATAATAGGGGATCAGTCACCTGCAGTGGTGCCGGTTCCTTAAACTTTCATCAATCAATTATTCTGCTATGCAAGCTGATACCCCTGTACTGGCCCAGGATGCACCACGTTTCAGAGAAGCCTTTTTCTTCTGGCTGAAACTGGGATTCATCAGCTTTGGCGGGCCAGCGGGACAGATTGGCATCATGCATGCCTTTGTAGTAGAGCAAAAGAAGTGGATATCTGATTCCCGGTTCTTGCATGCACTTAACTATTGTATGCTGCTTCCAGGCCCAGAAGCGCAACAACTGGCAACATACACTGGTTGGCTGCTGCATGGCGTGCGGGGCGGCTTAACAGCCGGAATACTGTTTGTGCTGCCCTCCGTATTCATCCTGCTGGGGCTTTGTGTGGTTTATGTTACATACGGCAGCATTCCCTGGGTGTCCGCTCTGTTTTATGGGTTAAAGCCTGCTGTAGTGGCTATTGTAGCGCTGGCTTTAGTTAAGATAAGTAAAAAAGCGCTGGTTAGCTGGCCGCATTATGTGCTGGCGCCGCTGAGCTTTATTCTGATATATTTCCTGAATGTACCGTTCCCCTTTATTATTCTGGGTACTATTGTGGTGGCGCTGGCCATGCTATGGTTATTCCCGGGTGTGCTTCAGCAGCGAATATCAGAAGAAAAGAAGACAGACCATGAATCAGGGTACTACATCAACAAAGCCACCGTGCTGCCCTATGTTGGGTTTAGCTGGAAAAGAGTGGCAGTGCAGCTTGGAACAGCACTGCTGCTCTGGGGAGCACCGTTTATACTTTACCACCTACTGCTACAGAACACCGATTTCTGGTCTGAGCTGTCGCTGTTTTTTACGAAGGCTGCTCTAGTTACTTTTGGCGGTGCCTATGCGGTGCTGCCTTATGTGGCACAGGTAGCAGTTGAAAAACTCGACTGGCTCAGTAGCTATCAGATGATTGACGGACTGGCGCTGGGCGAAACCACACCGGGGCCCCTGATTATGGTGCTGGCTTTTGTCGGATTTATGGCAGGGTATAACCATTTCAGCAGTTCACTGCTGATGGGCACTCTGGGGCTGTTTGCTACCGTTTTTTATACCTTTTTGCCCTGCTTTCTCTTTATACTGATTGGGGCACCTATCATAGAAAGAACACAAAATAATGCGCGTATAAAAGCCATTCTGAGTGTTGTCACCGCTGCCGTTGTTGGTGTTGTCCTGAACCTGACCGTTTATTTTGGAAAGGCTGTGGTATTCAGGGAAGGCAGTGATACGGTTACAATAGATTATTTCAGCCTCGGCTGGATACTTATCTCTTTGGTGGCCATGTACCGGTTCAAGGTCGGTATGATTCCATGGATAGGAATAAGTGCACTGGCCGGTTTAGCCATGTACATGGTAGGGTATTACCATCCCTGAGCTGCGCTTGTAGTGTCAGAATAACCTATCAACAAACGGGTACATTCAATGGTCCGCATGAATAGCAGCTCAGTGAATGTACCCGTTCTTATGGTAACTTAAATCTGTCTTAACTATTAGTTTAGTGCTGCCCCTACCGGAACAGAGCAATCATGCCCCAGTTCGCCGTGAGGCGGGTTGATGCCGCCTGCTACGGCGCCTTTTATTTTAGGGGTAGGCGGCGCTACAGTTGGCTGCACACTCAGGTTAGGCTGTGCAGGAGCGCTCAAAGGCGTTCCAACTGGTATGTCGCAGCGATGGTTTGGCTGGCCATGTGCCGGATTTAAGCCTGCTGTTGCATCTTGCGTTGAAGTATCTGTTACTGGTGCAGATGTTGGCAGATTAAGAGGAGCCGTCGTGATAGTTTCTTTCTGTTCTGCTTCAGAGCAGGCTACAAAGCCTAAAACAGCGGCAGATAATAAAACGCGTGTGACTAATTTCATGTGATAAATAGGGTTGAGGTAAGTGCTTACAGCAGCATTACTTAAAATTCTGGTTTTCAATGAGGTGCTTAATTTAAAGATATTTTTATTTTAAACCTCAATTTGGTTAACTGATTTTTCCGGTATGAACAAGCAAACCTTCCGTTTAGGCCTAAAACGCCTGTTTGCCCTCTATCTGTCTACCGTTAAACCTAACTGGTTTTCCAGCATGTGTAAATAAAAAATGGGGGCTAACAAGCCCCCATTGTAGCTTCCGTACTTCATGGTACGGAAGAGTATTTAATCGTGCTGTTTATGTTATGCTGTCTACACCAGTTCGTGCTTCATCAGGTACTCTGCAATCTGCACGGCATTGGTGGCAGCGCCTTTGCGCAGGTTATCAGCCACAATCCACATATTCACAGTGCGCGGCTGCGTTTCGTCTAAGCGGATACGGCCTACCAATACTTCGTCTTTGCCGTGTGCGTCTTTCGGCATCGGGTACTGCAGGTTCTTTACATCGTCTACCACCACCACGCCTTCTGTTTCGTTCAGGATGCGGTAGATGTCATCCAAAGAAAAGTCTTTCTCAAACTCCACGTTCACCGACTCAGAGTGACCTCCCATCACCGGGATACGCACTGCTGTAGCCGTAACCCGAATAGAATCATCGCCCATGATTTTCTTTGTCTCGAGGATCATTTTCATTTCCTCTTTGGTGTAACCGTTGTCCTGGAACACGTCAATGTGTGGCAATACGTTCAGGTCAATCTGGTACGGGTATGCTTTTTCTCCGTCTTTGCCGGCGCGCTCGTTCATCAGCTGATCTACAGCCGCCTTACCCGTGCCTGTTACCGACTGGTAGGTGCTTACCACAATACGCTTCGCTTTCAGCTCTTCGTGCAGCTTGTTCAGCACCACCACCATCTGGATGGTAGAGCAGTTTGGATTTGCAATGATTTTATCGTCCTGCGTTAGCTCATCTGCATTTATTTCAGGTACTACCAGTTTCTTGGTTGGGTCCATGCGCCAGGCCGATGAGTTGTCTACCACCGTGATTCCGGCCTCTGCAAACTTAGGAGCCCACTCTGTGGAAGTGCCGCCACCGGCAGAGAAAATCGCAATTTGCGGGGCAGCTGCAATTGCATCCTGCATCCCGATAACCTTTATCTGTTTACCTTTAAACTCCATCTGTTTACCAACAGACCTCTCAGAAGCAACCAACAACAACTCATCCACCGGAAAATTACGCTCCTCCAGTACTTTTAAAATTTCGCCGCCAACCAATCCTGTGGCGCCTACAACTGCTACTTTCATTGTTTTAAGGTATAAATAGATAAATGTTTCTTCTATAAGGCAGGCGTTCTTCAACTACCTGTGCTCCTTGAAGCTGAAAGCCCTAAAGTGGGCGATGCTGCTACGGGCATACTTTTGCTTTGCAGGCAGGCTTACAACCTTACTTCGTTAGAGTTGCAGAATGCCGGTACGACCTGCTATACATTCGCAAAGTAAATAAGATTTCTCCACAAATATGCAAACGATAGAAACATTAAACGCTATACTTCTGCTACTTCCGCAGTTTTTTAGAGTTTTTTATGCAAAAATCTTAACCAGCGGGGCAGTTGCTATGCTTTATTATCAAAAACAGTTCGCAGAACGGGTTTATTGAGCAGGTAACCTGCTGCTGCAGAAAGTATACTTGGCAGGCTGTGCGTTTAAGGTGCTGATGCCAAGACGTAAAAGCATTCGGGAGGTTCAGAACAGCCTTAATTAGCACATATTCATTGTTTTTATAACTAAAAATTGTATTCTACAGTTAACGAAGCTGTTAAAGTGCAATCGGTTATGTTCTAAACTATGGCCTTACGATGAAGCGTTTCCTGCCGGAAATAAAGTTAGATTCATCATGAGCCAGCACCTTTTATAATTTAAAGTCCATACTGCACGGTAGCCTATGCAAAACCGTTTACTAACTCTGCTTCTACTGCTCCCGTTCTTTTCGCAGGCACAACTACAGGAGCGTTTCTCAGATGGCAACTTTACCCATAATCCTGCCTGGGTTGGCGACGAAAACAGCTTTGTGGTGAACCCGCAAGGGCAACTGCAAAGCAATGGGCCGGCTATCACCGGCACCGTACTGCAATTGGTTACACCCTCCCGGGCCGTAGTAGGCACTACCTGGGAATTCTGGGCCAACTTAAAGCTTGCTACATCCGCTGGTAATTATGCCGATGTCTTCCTCATCGCTGACTCCGAAGATCTGCAAAGCAATAGCACCAGCGGGTATTTTGTGCGCATTGGTGGCACACCGGATGAGGTAAGCCTTTTCCGGAAAGACGCAGGAAGACCGGCTGTCAACCTTATCAACGGCGAAGACCAGACCATCAGCAGTCCTACCGACAACGTGGTGCGGGTGCGCGTGACAAGAAACGTAGCGTATGAGTGGGAGTTGGCAATTGACCTTTCCGGCACCGGGCAGCATTACGTGAGTCAGGGTACTGCCATTGATGCCAGGTACAAGCGCTCCCATTACTTTGGATTGCTGCTGCGGTACTCGTCAGCGAACAGCCAGAAATTCTTCTTTGACGAGTTTACCATTACTGATATGCAGCCGCCCGTGCTGGAGGAACTGCAAACGGCAAATACGCAGGAGCTGACACTTTATTTTAACGAGCCGCTGCAATCAGCGGCAGCGCAGGAGGAAGCGAACTATACCTTGAACGGAAGCCAGAAGCCACTCATAGCAGAGCTAACCGAAGCCGGAACTGTCCGGTTGGTCTTCGGCCAGGGCTTTAGTGGAGGTACCAACCAACTCAGCATAACCGGTTTGTCAGACCTACATGGAAACAGGTTGTCAGCTCCTGTTAACAGGATCTTCAGCTTTATGCCGCCGGCTGTATTGCCTGGTTACAATGAACTAATTATCACCGAAATTATGGCCGATGAATCTCCAGCCGTGGGGCTGCCACCACAGGAGTATATCGAGCTGCACAATCCTACAAACAAAGTGCTCAGCCTGCAGGGTATACGCTACGCTGATGCCACCTCTACGGCTACTTTTCCGAATGTGCAGTTGTTGCCAGAAGAGTATGCCGTGGTGGTGCCGAATGCGCAGGTACAGCACTTCAGCGGGTACGGCAAAGTGATCGGCATCAGTAACTTTCCTGGCTTAAATAACAGCGGTGAACTGCTGCAGCTGCGCCAGCCCAATGGCCGCCTCATTTATGCAGTTCACTACTCCGACGCCTGGTACAAAGACAACGGCAAGCGGGAAGGTGGCTGGAGCCTCGAAATGGTAGATGTAGCCAACCCCTGCGGCGGTATCGAAAACTGGACAGCTTCTGTTGATCCACGTGGCGGTACACCTGCACAGGCAAACTCCGTAGCGACTGCCAACCCTGATAATACGCCACCTACGTTAACAGATGTCACAACTGTTGCCCCTGAACAACTCCTGCTACGCTTCAGTGAGCGGCTCGATAGTGCACAGGCGGCTACAATGGCTAACTACAGCCTCAGCCCACAGATTACGATTGCCAATGTGGAAGTGCAGGGGCCACTCTTTACAGAAGCCATAATTACTTTAGCTACTCCTCTGCAGGAGAGCCGGCAGTATACCTTAACGGCCTCTAAAATAAGTGACTGTTCCGGTAACCTCAGTTCCCAACCTCTGACTTTTACTTTTGCGCTGCCTTCTGCGCCAGCGCCTGGTGATGTGGTGATCAACGAAGTTCTTTTTAACCCACGTTCAGGAGGAGTGGATTTTGTGGAGCTGGTGAATCGCAGCAGCAAGCACCTGAACCTGAAGCACTGGCAGCTTGCCAATATCAGCGGCGACAGTATCGCCAACAACCGCACCATCACAGCCGCAAACTATGTACTGGCACCCGGGCAGTACGTGGTGCTCACTTCCAACCCCGACAATATCAGAATGAACTATCCCGCTGCCCGTCAGGAGGCCTTTATCAGAATGAGCAACCTGCCTAGCTACCCAGACGATGCCGGCACAGTAGTGGTGCTGCAACCGGATGGCCGCACCGCCGACCGTTTCGCTTATAGTGCTGCAATGCATTTTGAACTGATAGACGACCTGAATGGTGTGTCGCTGGAGCGGATTCGGCTGGAGGGGCCAACGCAGGCGAGCAATTTTCATTCTGCTGCCAGCACTGCTGGCTATGCCACGCCCGGCTACCGCAATTCGCAGTCGCAGGAGGTGGCGGCAGCGCAGCAGCTGTTTCAGGTGGAGCCTCAGGTTTTCTCTCCGGACGGTGATGGCTATGAAGATTTTACTACTATTAACTACACCACCGCCCAGACAGGTTTTGTTGCCAACATCACGGTCTTCGATGCACATGGCCGCGAAATTCGGAAGCTGGCCCGAAACGAGTTGTTAGCTGCCAATGGCTTCTTTCGCTGGGACGGACTCAGGGAAGACGGTGCCAAGGCAGCTATCGGTTACTATCTTTTCTACATCGAGCTCTTTGATCTGAATGGGCAGAAGCGGGAGTACAAAGAGAAGGTAGTGGTAGGAGGGAGGTTCTAGTCTTTGTGAATAGTTGATGCGCTGTTCTTTTATGAATGATGGAGACGGTAGAAAATAGAAAAGTCCCATAGCAATCAACTGTGGGACTTTTACATAAGATAAACTTAGATTAAAACGACTGTATCCAGGGCACCATGTTCTGTAGCATCGGTACAAAGGCGGTGCCATGGGTGCCGCCTTTTAGGGGGATGAACTCTGTTTGTGTAGCTCCTTCGGCAATAAAGCGCTCGTATGTCGTCTTCGAGTTCTCAAATGGTACAATGTTATCGGCCGTGCCGTGGTAGAGGCGGGTAGGGCTTTGTGGTACCCAATCCAGAAAGCTGTTGGTTTGTAAGGCCTGCTTCAGTGCTATTTCTTTGTTTGCATCTTTCAGAGAGTTGAAGAAAGCGGGAGCAAAAAGCTTCTTCGGGTCTGTTGTAAGGTTGCGGTTAATAGCGCCACCGCTGTTCTGGCCGTTGAAGAGTGACGGAAGCTTCGTGGCGTATGGTTCCTGGAAGAATTCCGTCAGCGGGCGTTTCCAGTTGTTGGTGTGGATGTAAGACTGCAGCACATAGGCCAGGTAAGCCGGGTACGAGTAAGCCTTACCTGAGGCGACACCCGCTAACATGGCTGTTAAATCATAACCACCGGCACCGGCAGCAGAGGCTGTTACTTGCAGGCCATGGGCCGGGTTCGTCTCTATTTCTTTCTGTGCTGCCAGGGTTACGTATCCTCCCTCAGAATAGCCTGCCAAAAACAGCTTGTCATTTAACTGGATATCCTTCTCTTCGGCAAAAGCTTTGGCAGCCTTGATCATGTCCACCACTGCCAGTGCCGAGTGCTTCTGGTCATAGTAAGGGTGAAAAATGTCTTTCGACTCGCCAAACCCGATGTAGTCCGGAATAAGCGTGACATAGCCGGCGGCGGCGAAAAGCTCGAAGCCGGAGAGGCCGTTAAAATTAGTAGGGGCCTCATTCTGTGTGAAAATGGTGCCATGCTGTGCGCTTAGGATGGGTGCAGGAGTGGTGATACCCTGCGGGACACAAATCAAACCAGATGCTTTGATGTCTTTTCCCTGGTAGGTGGTGCTGTAAACTACCTTATAAACAGACACACCATACTTGATTTGGTTGCCATAGGTGGCATAACCCTGTGAGGACGCAACAGACTGCAGCATATTATGAGGCACACTGGTCAGCAGCTCCGACGAGAGGTAGTATTCTTTCTCCTTCTCCGGTTCCACAGGCACTGCCTCAGAGGAGGCGAAAGCATCCTTCTCACAGCCTGTATTCAGGAGAAGGAAGCCCAATAGTAATGTATAGGCAAGAATTATCTTTAACACGTTTGGTTTATTTAAACTTATAGACTGCGCTGATTCTGAAAGATGTCTAAACATCTTCTGCAAAGAGGAGAGTTCAATAATTGTACCATCTGCTTTAACAAATATTCTTGCTTTCGGTACCAGGAACACATGTGCTGGGGCTGCCGCTGGAGAAAGAAACAGGAGGTTATTGGCTGTAAGTGGCTGTGGCAGAAATAAAAAGAGGCGCAATACTTTGCGCCTCTACAGGAACTTTATATTTATCTTTCCACTGTTGCTGCAAACGTGTTCTAATCAACTGAAATTTCACCTGCAGACCAATACAACATGGTTTTGGCTTTAGCATATTTTGCCCGGAGAGCGTAGAGCTTGAGCTGTGACTCCATTAGTTTCACCTCCCGGGAGTTTACCAGGAAAAGTGAGCTTTCACCGTTCTGGAAACGGATAACCTCCCCGTTCCGGAGAATCTCGGCATTGGCGACCATTCGCTCCTGTAACCTGATTTGTTCTTCCAGGGCCTGCCATTCGTTAAAAGCAGCCAGGAGTTGGTTCTCTACTTCACGGGCAGTTTGTATGAACTCCAGGCTGTTTGCCTGTTGCTTGGCTTTTGTGAGCTGCAACTTTCCCCGTGCCTCCCGCAAAAACAACGGCATACTAAAACTCACTCCTAGCTTGTAATTCGCTCCCATGTGCTGGCGCTCCAGTACATCCGAATTCAGGTAGAAATCGCTTTGCAACACATTGTATTCGGCATTCAACTTGGGCAGTAGTTTGTTTGCCGCAAAGCGCTGTTCTACCTCCAGCTGTTGCCCCTTAAGGGAAAGCTTGCGCAAGTCGGGGTGGTTCAGCTTGGCTATTTCCAGGAGTTGCTGCACAGAGTCTTCAGGCAGAGAGGTTAGTTCGCTGCCGATCAAGGCAGGTATTGTTTTATCCTGCAGCTCGAGCGGCACCTGGTCAGGGCCCCAGAGGTGGGTAGCCACCATCAGTCTGGAGTTGTTGTAGGCCAGCTGCGCCTGCTGTAGCATTACCAGGCGGTCCTGTACAGCCACGAGTGCCTCTACGGTATCGATGGCGGCAAGGTCTCCTTCCTGCACACGAGTACGCACTGCTCTCAGCCTGAAGTCTGCCAGCTCCAGCGACTCCTGGTACAACTGCATTTCACGGAAGTAGAGCAGCCAGTCCCAATAGTCTTTTGTGGCCTGCAGCAAGAGTTTGTTGATGAGCTTTACACGCTCTGCTTCTGCTATACCCTGCATCAGGTCAGCCTGCCGGATAACAGCACGCCGCTCGTCTATAAATAATCCCTGGCCCAGCGGAACAGAGATGCCGGCATAGCTGAGTCCCCTGTCCGGAGTGCTGGCCTCAGGGTTCAGGTATTGCCCCTGGGTTTGATCATAGCCGGCTATAAGTTCCGGTCCGAACCAGGTAGGGATGCGCAGCGTATTGCTCCAGAGGCTGTAGTATTCCTTCCCATTGTACTCTTTGCGGTACACCTTGCTGCTGACAACAGGATCGAGGGTGCCGCGTGCCATCCGTAGCTCCTGGCGTGCCTGCTCTGTGAGCAAAGCCGCCTGGGAGGCAACCGGGTGGTGCTGCAATATCAGTCGGTGAAAATCCCGCAGCGTTAGCACCTGAGCCGAATCCTGTACCTGAGCTTTTGTTATCGGCATACAGAACACAAGCAGCAACAGTGCCAGCAGCAGTCTCATATAGTTATTCTTAAGTGTCATGCTTCAGCTTATTCTTTTTTCGCCTGGGCAGTAGTTTTAGTATTGTCCTTTGCTCCAGCAGGTTTTGCATCCCCTGTATAATCAGCAGGGAAATTGTTCAGCTGGCGCCAGATCTCGTACCAGATAGGCACTGTGTTCAGCATAGCCCAGCCTTGCACACCAGAGCCTACACGCAGGGCGTCCGGCCATTCTTCCTGGTCCGGGTCCGGCACTACCAGCAGGCGGTATTGGCCATTGGTTCCAGTATTGTCAATAACAGCTACCTCGCCCCCAAAAGTACCGAAGCTGGCGCCCGGCCAACCAGAGAAAACCAGGGCAGGCCATCCCTCAAACTGCAGGCGCATATCATCTCCCGGCTTTATCAGCGGCAAGTCCAGGGCATCTACGTACAGCTCGGCGGCCAGCTGCGGGTTGTGCGGCATGATAGTAGCCAGGGCCTCGCCTTCTTTCACTGTTTCGCCGATACCCGCTTTCAGTGTCCTGACCAGGTAACCGTCCTGCGGTGCCACCACGTGATAGTACTGGCTTCTGACCTGTGTGCTGTTGTATTCGCTCTGTAGCTTCGCCACCTCTGCCTGGGTACCCAGAATATAGGAGCGTGTAGAGCTTAGCTCTGCCTCCGCCTTCGCAATCTTGTCGGCATACTCTGCCTGCAGCGAGTTCAGCTCTGTGCGGGCATTCTGCAATTCTGCACGCGACGCGTCAAATTTATTTATAGCCGATAAGAGCTTTGCCTGTGCTTCCTGCAGCTTCAGGCGGCGCTGCTCCAGTTCTGTCAGCGACTTTAACCCCTGGTTGTAGAGATTTTCCTGTCGGGCAAACTGGGCTTCGGCGATAGCCAGATCTGTGCGCTGTGCTACCACATCCATACTGTCGCTTTGCATTTTCAGGCGTGTTTGCTCTACCTTGTTGCGGCCTTTCTGCAGGCTGAACACCAGCCCCTCGCGCAGTGCCTGTATCTGCTCCTGCATGGCCCGGGCTTTGTCTCCGGTTGCTACGGCAGAACCCTGCTTTGCTTCCAGCTGCTCGTTCAGGTTGGCCAGCAGGTTCGGGTCCATGAATTTTTCTTTTATCTCTGATAAGCTGGCAATGGTGTCGCCTTTGTTCACAAAAGTGCCTTCCATGATGTACCATTGCTCAATACGGCCTGCTATAATGGCCTCCACTGTCTGTGGCCTGTCCTGTGGCGTAAGCGCCGTCAGCATGCCCTGCGAACTGATGTTCTGTGTCCAGGGCAGAAAGAGGCACAGCAGTATTACCAGAAAGATGCCCGCTATCCAGTAAGTGAGGATGCGGCCCTGGCGCGGTGTCTGCACCTGCTGCATCGCCTCAAACTCTAGGTGGTCGGTTTGGTTTCTATCTTTTAATGTATTTGCCATTGCGTCTTAAGCTGTTACTTCTGTTAACTCTCTCAATAGTTCATGCTGGGTGATTTGCTCATAACTGCCTGTGGCAACCAGTTGCCCGTCCTGCAGCAGCAACGTATTGTCGCAGAGCGCCATCACATTCAGGTCGTTCGATACAATGATCATGGTCCAGTCAAACTGCTGGCTGGTAAGTGCACGCATCAGGTTCATCTTCTCTTTTTTGCTCATGCCCACCCAGAAATCGTCGATAATGAGCAGTTTAGGGCGTCTTACAATGCTGCGGGCCATTACTATCTTTCGGGCAATGCTACCCGGCAGGCGCAGGCTGCCGCCAATCAGGTAAGTCTGCAGCCCGTCTGGAAGCTCGTGCACAAAGTCGCTGAGGCCTATCAGGTCTACGGCCCAAAGCACGTCCTGTAGTGGCAGATCGCTGCCCAGGGTAATGTTGTCCAGCAGAGTACCATCAAACACCTGTTCTTTCGAAATGTTATCACCGATAAGGCTGCGAAGATTACCGATGTGCAGGTCGCGGAGTGATATGCCACTGTAGACAATGCTCCCCTCATAAGACTGGTACAGGCCCAGCAGCAGACTAATGAGCGTGCTCTTGCCCGAGTTGTTATATCCTGCCAGGCAGATACGCTCCGACGGTTTTATCTTGAAATTGATGTTCTGGAGCGTTTGTTTGCTGGTGTTCGGATGCTTATAGCTCAATTTCTGCACCTGAATAGCAAGGCCACCCTGCAGTGGAAGGTCCTCCAGTTTCATCCCCTCTACTTCTTCGAGAGGCAGATCTGTTACGTGCCCCAGCTTGTCCAGGCTTGTCAGTACATCGTAAACGGTATCCAGCTTCATGATGATTTTCTCTACCGCTGACATTATCAGGATGATGACGATTTCAGAAGCTACGAACTGACCAATGTTGATCTCCCGCTGCACTACCAGAACACAGCCTAATACCAGCAGACCGCCTGTAATAAAGGTCTTGAAGCCTACAAAGCTTAGGTACTGCGTCATGAGCACGCCGAAGTGCTCTTTCCGTACCTTCAGGTAGCTGCTCACATAGCCGTCTGTGCGCTGCATCGGCAGGTTGGTGTGTCCCACCAGCTTAAATGTACTCAGCGAGCGAGCCATTTCTTCCAGCCAGGCTACCAGTTTATACTTGTACTTCGATTCCATGATACTTGTCTCTACGCCCCTGTCACCGGTTCTCCAGATGATGAAGACGAGTACAACCACCAGTATTACCCCTAAAAAGATAAAATAAGGATGGTAAAGCGAGAGCAGAATCAGGCCGAACACAATCTGGATAACGGCATAGGAGAAGTCCAGCAGTATTTTAGCTAAACCCTTTTGCAGCGACACCACATCAAAGAAGCGGTTCATCAGCTCCGGCGGGTAGTATTTGTTCAGGGCTTCGGCCTGCAGGCGTGGTATACGGTAGGCAAAGTCGAAGGCGGTTCTGGCAAAAAGGCGCTGCTGCAGGTACTCTACCAGCCACAGCTGCATTACCTGCAAGCCGCCTACAATCAGCAAAGCCAGTACAATCAATCCAATCAATACGACTACTGATACTGATATCTGACCACTGGACACAAAGCCAATAATACTCTGTATGCCCAGTGGTAATGCCAAACTGATAAGTCCTGCAGCTACTGCATAAACATAGAGGTAAATAATTTCACGTTTCTCAATAGAAAGCAGGTTTAAAAAACGCTGCATGGGCGTAGCATGCTGTTGAGTGTTGGAGTTAGCCATAGTTTTATTGCTTGCTTTGCTGTTGTGTACTGTCAATTGCTGAAAAAGTAAGGTGCTTCAGGAACTGTGCGGTTTCTTCTGCCGGACGTTGCGTGTCTCTTATTTCTGTTAAGGACGGCAGGTGCCTGGCAAAATACATTTGCTGGTGTGCCGCTTCCATTACCGTGCTGATGAGCGCATGCGGATAAAGGTAAGCAGGATTTACGTCCAGTACCATCTGTGCCAGGCGGCGGCACAGGCGCTTAATCTCTAAAAAGTAACCCGCCTTGTTTTCAGCATCCACCTCTTTGGTGTGGTATACCTTGGACGACTCAGCCACCACAACGCGGTACAGAATGCGCTCGTCAATATAAACCACATTCGGGTCGTCATCCTGACCTGCCTTTGTCAGCACCTCCAGCGCCCTGCTCAGGCGCTGGCGCGGGTCCTGAATATTGTGTGTCTGAAAAGAAACGGTATAGTCTACCCAGGCCCAATACCACGATACCAGGTACACCAGCAGCTTGTGCTTATTCTCGAAGTAACGGTAAATAGAGGCCTCTGTAGAGCCGATCTCCGCTGCCAGTTTCTTAAAGGTGAATTGCTCAGAGCCCAGGGCATCAATCATCCTGATGCTCTCTGAGATAATCTTTCTGCCCAGTTCCGTACTCTCCGGTTCGCGCAGGTAAGACTTATGATCCAGACTAATATGTATACTTGTGGCCATTTTCTTTATATGCCTTTCTTCTTGTTTTCTGCCTTGCCAGCCTCATCTTTAGGAGACAGTAAAAGTGATACTCTACTGCTCTTTGCAGGCTTATTTTTTGCAAAGATATAAAAACTTCTGCCTATAATAGTATTGCTATCATAAAAGTTTCTAAAACTATCATTTTTATTTAAGTGAGTTATTTAGCACGGCTAGTGTTGTTCTTTTTCAGGCAGGAAACGTAAATAAAATGTAATAAAGCTAAGGTGTATTTGGCTTGTTTGAGTTTCTTCTCTAACCTCACTTCTATGACAACCATTGATGAAATTGCCCCGGACCTTTACCGTATCAGCCTGTACGTTCCAGACTTTGATATGCAGTTCAACCACTTCCTGATAAAGGACGACGAGCCGATGCTCTACCACACCGGCATGCGGAGCATGTTTCCGATGCTGAAGGAGGCTGTGGCAAAGCTTATTTCTCCTGAAGAGCTTCGCTGGATTGGTTTCAGCCACTTTGAGGTAGATGAGTGCGGGTCGCTGAACGATTGGCTCCGTATAGCGCCTCATGCCCAGGCTGTTTGCAGCCAGGTAGGAGCTATGGTGAACATGAGCGACTTCGCTTTAAGGCCAGCCAGGGGCTTAACGCGCGCAGATGTGCTAAACACAGGCAAGTACAGCTACCGGTTTATCCCTACACCACACCTGCCGCATGGCTGGGATGCTGGCGTATTGTTTGAAGAAAACAACAAGACTTTGCTGTGCTCGGATCTTTTCCACCACAATGGCAACTGTACGGCTAGCACTTCAGTGGATATTATAGACAAAGTGAAGATAGCGCTCCGCAACATGCAGCAATCCCCTTTAGGTGATTATATGCCTTACACCCATAAAACAGCAGGTATGCTACAGGAACTGGCAGACCTGAACCCTGCCACTCTGGCCACCATGCACGGCTCTGCCTACACCGGCGACTGTGCCCAGGCACTGCACGACCTGAACATTGTGATGAAGGAGGAACTGGGGGAAGATAAACTGATGCTGGAAGTGTAAGGCCATGCTTAGGCAGGAGCGGGAGGGCTGATTTCCGGGTTGGTAAGTTAGGTGAGGTAAAGAAGGGTAAAACGTGAAAGGAGCGCTTAGGCTGTAGATGCCAAAAAGATAAGCTACCTTTGTAGCCCGCTTTTGCCGTATGATAAGCAGAGCCAAGCAAATTACATTCCTATGAAGTTTGAAGACTACCGCATCTCTGATGAAATAAAGAAAAGCTTAAGTAAGCTCAATTTCACGAAGCCCACCGATATTCAGTACAAAGCCATTCCTCCCATCATGAAAGGGGAGGACGTGCTGGCCATTGCCCAGACGGGTACGGGCAAGACGGCGGCCTTTGCAATCCCGGTGCTGGACAAGCTGCAGTTCAGCAAGAACAGGAAGCGTGGCGATGGCATCAAATGCATTGTGATGGTGCCCACACGGGAGCTGGCGATTCAGATAACCGAGGTGTTCAACGAAATTGGCCGCGGCACCCGTGTGAATACCTTCTGCGTGTTTGGGGGAGTAGAGCAGGGGCCGCAGATCGCGAAACTGGAGGCGGGCATTGATGTGCTGGTGGCCACGCCTGGCCGCTTGTTCGACCTCGTGAGCCAGGGCTATATACAGCTGCACCGTGTGGAGATACTCATACTCGACGAGGCAGACCACATGCTGGACCTGGGCTTTATACACGATATCCGGCAACTGATAACCAAACTGCCGCGAAACCGGCAGACGCTCTTCTTCTCTGCCACAATTAATGAGAAGATAAAAGAGCTGGCCTATTCCCTAGTGAACAAGCCGGTGCGTATCCAGATTTCCCCAAAAGACCCGGTGTCGAAGAACGTGGACCACTCCGTGATGTATGTAGACATGGATGACAAGCGCTTTTTCCTGGAGCGTGTGGTGAAGGAAAACCCGGATAAGAAGATACTGGTGTTTGTGCGTACCAAAGTGCGGGCCGAGCGGGTAATGAAAGCCATGGAGCGTGTGGATATCCAGAGCATGACCATCCACGGCGACAAAGAGCAGAAAGACCGCCTTGAAGCCATGAAGAAGTTCCGGAAGGGCGAAACCAAGCTACTAATTGCCACTGATGTGAGCGCCCGTGGTATTGATATTCCGAATGTAGACTATGTTGTCAACTACGACCTGCCGGAGCAGCCCGAGAACTATGTGCACCGTGTAGGGCGTACGGGCCGTGGCCGGGAGAAGGGCATTGCAGTAAGCTTTTGTGCGCCCGAGGAAAAGCCTATACTCGATGAGATCCAGACCTACCTGACAAAAGACATCAAAGTGCTGGAAGTAGACAAGGAGGATTATGAAGCCACCATCGATTTCAGCGCCGAAGCCAAATATGATTGGAGAGCACTGATGAAAGAAGCAGAAGAAACCGATGAAAAAATAAAAGCCGCCAAAGCCAAGAAAGCGAAAGCCAAGGCAAAGAAAAAGAAGTAGCAACAGCTGGTTCCTCTAAAGCCAAGGCTAATACCTGTATTGAGCCGTAAGGGTAAAAGAAGAATATCCAACTTGTAGACGAAGCCGGGCAGCTATAACGCTGCCCGGCTTTGATTTTTACAGAACTAGGAACAATTCGTTTCTCAGGGGACACAGAATCAAGTATATCATTTGCGTAAGTCCTATATTAATCTGTTCTTTCTAAATGAAAATAACGTTGCTGTGCACCAACCTGCTGTTGTGCCTGATAATTATGGGAGCATTCCAACTCACACAAGACATGCCTGTTGAACTGGTGCTGGACGCCAAAGCCAGGCTCGGAGAGGGCGCCATCTGGCACCCGGCTGAAAAAAGACTTTACTGGTTAGACATAGAAGGAGCTGAATTGCACATCTATGATCCTGCCACTAAAAAAGATATAGCTTTCCAGACAGGTGAAAAGGCAGGTACAGTTGTTCCCATAAAAGGCGGTGGCGTTCTGCTGGCCATGCAGAACAGCATACAGAAGATGGACACGAAAACAGGAAAACTCTCTCTGGTTGCCAAGCCTATAGATGATTCAAGTGTGCGTTTCAACGATGGAAAAGTAGATCCATCCGGCAGGTTCTGGGTAGGTACCATGGCGCACGATATCAAAGAGGGGGCCGCTGCCTTGTACCGGATGGATAAAGACAAAAGCCTCCATCAGGTAGTGGATAATGTTACTATCTCCAACGGCATTGTTTGGACGGCAGACAAAAAGACGATGTACTATGTAGACACGCCTACTTTAGCCGTACAGGCGTTTGACTATGATGATAAAACCGGGGAAATCAGCAATGGCAGGGTTGTGATACGCATTCCTGCGTCTGTGCCTGGCTCACCTGACGGCATGGCCATAGACACGGAGGGAAAACTTTGGATTGCCCTCTGGGGAGGAGGTGCCGTGGTGCGCTGTGACCCTGCTACCGGCAAAATTATGCAGCGCGTGGAGGTGCCTGCCCCGCATACTACTTCTGTTGCCTTTGGCGGTGAAAACCTTGATGTGCTTTATATCACCACTGTACGGGAGTGGTTAACACCGGAGCAGTTAGCGCAGTTTCCTAAGAGCGGAGGACTGTTCGCTGTAAAACCAGGTGTGCGCGGTGTGCCAGCTGAGTTTTATACGGGAAAACTGTAGTCGTGCAAAAACTTAAGGCTTGCTTGCTTTTGTCCCTCAAGCCCCTGGACACAACTTCTTTTGCGTCTAAATAAACAAGCTGAGCAGGTGGCAATATCCTTTTTGCTTTCTTATTGATGGAGATAGCATCTCTGTGCAGCCTTTGCTACATGCCTGCGGCACAAGTTCAGAAACGGGTGCAAATTCCTGTGCAAAAGCTTTCGCCAATTCTCCTTCAGAATTGGCGGTATGCGGCTTGGCTGGTTATAGCAATCGCAGGATTATACGCCCTGTCAATCAGGTGAAACAAAGCTGCAGAACCTGCCAGGCATACCTCTCAAAGTTAAGTTGAGTAACTTCCGGAGCTCCCTTCGAAAAACAACAAAATACTGGTTTTCTTGTTCCCGCCTGCAAAGGAGTTCTGTTGAAAAGAAAGCAATAAAGTAGTTTTATAAATTTTCCAATATTTTGAGCTACCGATTAGGATGCTACATATCCCACCGTTTATATTGGTGCTATGAAAACAAAATTAGCAGGAAAGGTGTTGGCAGGGATGTTTTTTATCCTGTGCTGCGGGTTAGAGGCTCACTCCCAGTCTTCTGGGCAGGATGAGGTAAAATTTGATAATTTAAATGCGGGGTCATTTAGGCATGGCAATGGTACAGGAGGTATAAATTCCGGGAAAGAGGGTAAACATAAGCTTTTTAAGGCGCACCATGTTTACACTTTCAAGGTTCTGTTCAATAATGGCGTTGAGAAAGAAATTACCGGGCGAATCAAATACTCAAAAGAAGATTCTACCTATACGCTAGCCTCTAAACATGAGGCGATCAGAGCAGCAGACACGCAATACATTTACAGGGTTGACAAGGCCTCTGGTGATACCATTGCCGGGACTTCATATGAAAACAGCTGGCTTTTTCCTGTGGTAAGAGGCAAAATAAACGGTTACAGCACTTATGCAGAGAAAAATGCGGGCTATATTACCCACATTAGCCGTGCAGGTAGCGGACAACTGCAGTCGCTGGAGTCAGGAGACAGGCAGGCTCATGAGCAAACAGCAGACATGTTAACGGCAATGGTTACGGGAAATGAGGCGGCCGAGCAGCTTATGCGGGAACATAAGCACAAGGCAAGAAGAAAAGACCTTATTAAGAAAATTGCTTTAGGTGGTCTGGGCTTCACTATTGTAGGTGCTGTTGCGCCTCCGTTTGCAACAGCGTTTATTGTGGGGGTGCCTGTTGGCGTGGGCGCTGGCGTGGCAACAGCTACAGTTCGTACAGTTGATTTGCTTGAGGTAATTCACACCTACAATACAACAGAAGCCATCGCTTTCTTTTAAAGAAAAACCTCGGGTAACAGTTCCGCCGGGACGACCCGTCAGAATGTATATGAATTATCCACCTATAGCTCGGGCGGGGCAATCTGTAACTTATGCCAACAGATTGCTCCGCCAGAGCTATAGGTGCTTATAAGCCATCCGGTTTTAAACCGATAGCTCTGCCAGGGTAAAAAGTTGGCAATGGTTGCCGCAACATCAGGTGAACAGGTTATTAACCTGGTGCACAGATTTGCAAACGGCAGGAACGACTACACCCGACGGTCCGGTTTTACCTTATCCTGCAGATTTTCTATCCAGACAATCAAAAGTAGTGCGACCAGGTTTATACCAATGAATTTCTGGCCGGTGTCGGTGCCAAGTTGAAACTGAAAGGAGGAGAGGGCCATGCGGAATTTAAAGGTCCAGGAGCCAACCATGTCAAAGCCAAAACCCACGCGCAGGCCAGACACATACTGGAAGCCGTATTCCCCAATGGTAAAGTACACCACCTGCAGCACCTGGGTTGCCAGCGAAAGAGAGAGTCCGCGGGCTGGATTATGGAACAGGAGAGAGCCGCAGACAATAGAGAACACAAACAGGCCTCCTGCGAAAAGAGAAGTGCGCAGTACCTGCTGCGTAAAAATTGTGCCGCCCTGCAGCATCACCACAATAGTAAGGGCGATACCCAGGCAGCCTCCGGCAATCTGGTAAATGGCCAGCGCCTTAAGTTGATTTCGTGTTTTATTTTTCAAAGTGTAGCGTGCATTCTTTTGCACATGTTGTCAGTGCATATATGCTGCAAAGGTAAAAAATAAAGTGGGGGTATCAGGTGTTGAGTGGTTGCCGGTTGAGCCTTATCTGCACAAAGCCATTTCTGTAGCTTTTGCTGCTGCTTACTTTGAGCTTTGTTTCCTGCACCCCGGGTGCAAAGAGCGGGATGCCCTGTCCTAAAACCATTGGGAAATAGGTGAGGATTACCTCGTCGGTGAGGTTGTGGTTGAGCAGGAGCGTGTTCAGTTGTCCGCCTCCAATAAGCCAGATGTCTTTGCCAGACTGTTGCTTAAGTTGCTGTACAAAGCCTGCGGCATCAGTGCTTACAAACTTAACATGCGCTGTGTCCGGGTGCCCGGCAGAGCGGCTGAAGACATAGTTCGCCTTGTAAGGGTAGGGGAAAGGCATATCGAAGCCAAGGATTACTTTATAGGTGCTGTGCCCTATTAATGTCGTGTCGATGGTCTGCATAAAATCACTGTACCCAAAGTCCTCTCCTTTCATGGCATAGGCTTTGTCGTGCAGCCACTCTGTGCTGCCGTCGGAGCGGGCAATATAGCCGTTCAGGCTGGCTGCAATGTAGAGCACCACCTTTCGCATAGGGCTGGCTTTTACCATTTCTTAGCTCCTTTACTTTGCTGGTTTTACTTTTTAGCTGTGGTTATTGCTCTTCCTTTTTCGCTTTGCGCAGTGTTTTTAGGTACGCTACCATGTCATCCAGTTCCTCATCCGGAATAACCTCTTCTTCGAAAGCCGGCATCATGCCAAGGCCGTTGCGCACCTGGAGTTTTATCATGAACCCGGGCAAAGGCTTATTGTTGATGGCCGGACCCAGCCCCGCCTCGCCGCCGGGATGGCACTTCTGGCAGTAGTTCATGTATACTACCTCTCCTTTGGCTAGCTCCTGGTCTGCTAAAGGAACAGGGGCAAAAACAGGCATACCACGACGAGCCGTGCCGCAGTAGCATAGCAGTAACATTAACAGGCAAAGTGTGCAGCATTGTATCGTTCGTTTCATTGGCTTAGTTACTCGTTTTGGTGATTTTCCAGATAACGCCGGTGTTTCGCTGCGGTATCTTCTCTTTGCCTTTTACCTCCATTACCCCAAAGTCCACGATGTACAGGCTTTGCCCATCCGGTGAGAACTTTACGCCAACAGGCCTCTCCAGTCCACCCGATTTTAGCTTAGAGGCCGGAGCCACCTTTTTCCCTTTGTTTGCAGCAAAGTCTTTTATCGTACCGTTTGTTACATCAACCCGCACTACTTTATAACCGACAGGAGCCAGCACTTTGCCTACGTCTGGTGCCAGGTCGCCGAATTGTGCGATGAACGCCTGCCCCTCGTATCCGAAGGCGCTGCTGCGTGAAAAGTCAAGGCCGTTGGAGGAGGAGTGTACCCCGAGTGTGGCAGCTGGCTGAGGCGGATCGTTAGGGTGCTTTGCCAGCAGGGGCTGCGGTGCCTTTTCGCCAGGCGGATCGAACCTGTCTCCGTTAAAGGCGAGGCCACCGGAATAGTCGGGCCAGCCGTACCACTGGTCTGGTTGCACCTGCCACAGGTAATCGCCGTTGCCCCACACCGGGCGGCTGCCCCGCACATCGTAGCCGTTGTCGCTTACGTACAGCGTGCCGTCAGGAGAAAAGGCCAGGCCAAAAGGATTCCGGAAGCCCCATGCCACCAGTTCCATCTCTCCCCCTTCCGGCGATACCCGGATAACAGCGCCGGAGCAGGGTAGCCTGCCCTCTATAACCTGCCCTTCAGTGGTAGGGGTGCCATAGGGTACATAGGCGCCCGTGGTCTGCTTTCCGCTTTTGGACTCGAGGGGAACCCGGCTGGTGTAGTTCCTGCCTGCCAGCACAACATCTTTGCAGGGGATGTCATGAAAATCAGGGTGACGCTCCAGCCAGCCATAGTTGTAGTTGTCAGGGCCTACAACGCCGGAATTGGTGGCGGTGCCCAGGCCGAAGTACAGTTTGCCGTCAGGGCCCACTGCCGGGCCGTTGGTGTGGTGGTCGCCCATGGTGGGAAGGTCCTCTACCAGGCTGGTGATGCTGCCGTCGGGAGAGATGCGCAATACTTTTCCTCCTGCCAGCACGCCGCCCTCTGCCACATAAAAGTTGCCATTATGGTAAGTTACTCCATTCCAGGGGCCGTTCTTCTGCCCTGTCGCAACAGTGGTGAGGCTGCCTCCCTGTTCTACGCGCAGCAGCCTTGGCTCCAGGAACACTTCTCCGTAAGAGTACCCCGCTTCTATTACATGCAGCCGACCTTGCGCATCAAATGCCACAGCCGTCGGGAAGGTAAGGCCGGTGGCTACGGCCTCCGCGGTGTAGCCTGCTGGCAGCGCAATGTCATTCGCGTTTACCTGCCGGGCCCCGGTGCGGATGTCGCCCTGGCCACCTCCTTTAGATGGCAGGATGCGGTAGCAGCCACACAGGCAGAAGAACAGGAGCAGGGGCAGCAGGCGGAGGTGTGTTTTCATAGTTTTTGATTGTCAGAATATTATACTAAATTATAGCATCATCATTCAGTACGGCTCACCTTTCTATGAAGTTGAAACTAAACCTTCATCAAAAGCATCAGCTGATGGCGCTAAAACAAAAGAACAGCCTGTGGGAGGGATTGTTTTGGGTGCTGGGTATTGGTGCGCTGGCGCTGATGGAGCCAGCCCGGGGGCATTTGTTCAGCCTGTGTCCTTTCAGTTGGGTGTGGGGGCAGGGGTGCTGGGGCTGTGGCCTGGGGCATGCCATTGCCTGGCTGTTCCGGGGGGAGTGGCGGGCATCATGGGCAGCGCATCCGCTGGCGCTGCCTACCGTCCTGATTTTACTGTGGCGCAGCGGGCAACTGCTGCTGTGGCCGTATCAACAACCTGTAAACAAAACCTAATATAAAACTATGGCTAATATTCTACACCTGATGCCGGAACTGGACCCGGAGGAAATGAACTATATACAGACGCTTGTAAGGGATATGCCGGACCAGGAGGCGCAGCAGTTTGTGAACATTTACCGCACCCGCCGCAGAGAATCTCAATTGGTGCTCATTACTGCCCTGATCGGGCTAGTAGGCGTGGCTGGTGTGCATCGGTTCTTACTTGGTCAGATCGGGATGGGCCTGCTGTACTTCTTTACCGGTGGGCTTTGCTTTATAGGTACCATTATTGATGCCATCAATCACAAGCGTCTTGCCTTTGAGTACAACGTGAAGGAAGCACAGCGGGTGATAACTATGATGCGGTACTGAAAGGCGTCCTGAATAAACAGGCGTGCGTTTACCTCCCGCCAACTTTGATGAAGCGGCCACGGTAGTGTTGCCTGTGGTTGCTCAGCTGCAGTATATAATATCCGGCTGCCAGGCCAGAAACATCAAGCCTTGCGTCCAGTTTCCCTCCTAGCTGCAGGCGCTCTACCAGTTGTCCTGCTGTGTTGTAGATAGCGGCTGCAGTGGGGCCAAAAGAAAGATTATGAACATACAGGAGGGAAGCCGTTGGGTTGGGGTATAGGACAATATCCTCTAACGGCGGCACTTCTAAAGCGACATTCTGCCGGGCAGGCAGGGCCGTGTTGAGGATCCAGTTCTGGGGATCTACCTCAACATTGGTCACAGTGCCCTCTACCTCTAACAGGTGCTGTTCCAGTGGCTCGTCCTGTGTCACGCGGACAGTGCTTGTTCCGGTGCTTGTTGTGATGAGGTACTGCAAATCGGTCCTGAAAAAAAGAGTGGTGGAGCTGGTGGTTGCCTGGCGGTTTACGATGAGCAGCCGGTTACCGTCCTGGTTCCACTCTACGTTAAAAACAGGGTAGCCTTCGCCGTTGTACCACTGGTCAAAAAAATAGCCTAAATCCATATTAGTCGTTTCCTCGAATACACGCTGCAGGTCCGCGGTATAGGCCGTGCCCCCGCCGTACTGCCGCATATAATTGCGCAGCGCCTCAAAGAACAGCTCATCATTGTTTACCTCAAAACGAAGCATGTGCACCACAGCTGCTGCCTTTTTGTAGGTCAGGCGGTAATCAAAAATGCGGCTGACGCTGGTGGTGTCCCTAACCCTGAGGCTCCCGGAAGGACGCTGTAAGGCAAGAGTGTGTGCCTCCTGCATCCACCTGCCTGCGTTTGTGGGGCTGTAGCGCAGCAAGGCCAGGTACTCAGCGTAAGAGGCAAAACCCTCATTCAGCCAGATGTCCTGCCAGGTAGCGCAGGTAACATGGTTGCCGAACCACTGATGAGCCAGTTCATGCGCCGTGAGTGTAAAGAAGAAGGTACTTTGTGTGGTCATGGTTTGGTGTTCCATGCCGCCGCCCATTGGCGCCATACTGTGGCCATACTTTTCCCTGTGGAAGGGGTAAAGCGTAAACAGCTGAGAGAAGTACTCCAGCAGGGGAGCTGTGTGGTTTATCTCTTCCCGGTAAAACTCAAGCGCCCCTCCTCTGTACACATAGTTTAAGATGGGTACAGGAACTGCAGCACCTTTCGGATTTGCGGTAATCAGGTACTCCTCGTAGTCAGACACCGCCACCGACACCAGGTAATAGTCTATCGGGTAGCGGGACTTCCACTCAAAGCGCCTCCTGTTGCCAGGCAGATCTACTACCCGTGTCAGTAGTCCGTTAGAGCCTACCTTGTTTTCTGCACTGGTGGTGACGAAGACGTGTACTGAATCGGCTTTGTCAGTGAGCACTTGTTTGGTAGGCCACCACTCGTAGGCAGCATATGGCTCGCTCAGGCTCCAGGTAACGGAGTTGCCCCAGTTGGGTTCTATGGCGGTGCTGAATCCATTCCCGATAGCAGCGCCGGCCCCGGAGGGAGCTGTGCCTTTGTAATAGATGGTGGCGGTAAGGGTGGCGCCTGCACCTGCAGGAGAGGATAACGCTACCGCTACATCACCGGCATTACGGGTGATGGCGGCTGCTCTCTTGCCGTTTAGCAGCACAGAGTCAATCTGGAAGTTCGGGTGAAGTTCGAAGGCAAATATGGCAAGTGATGAGCTTCTCACCCTGGCCACTAACGTTACGTTTCCGGCTATATACGTGCTGTTGCGTTCCAGTTGCAGGTCCAGCTTGTAGAACGTCATGTCATACTGGTTCATCAGTCGCTGATGTTCAGGTGTGGCTGCCGCCTGCCGCTGTATGGTTCTCAAATGGCTTTCAGCGCAGCTGGCTGCGGTGTTTTGCGCCGATGCGTTAAAATAGCAGAAACAGGCTAAGAGTAATAAGAGTAGGTTTTTGATGTGCATGGTCCGGTCTTTTTGTGCACATATGTAAGCGTTGAATTGTTTCATCTTGTCCTGATGCCGGGCAGGCTGAACAATATTCAAAGCAACTCGTGCGGAGTTCTTTATTCTTAAAGTCGTAAGTTAAGGTGCCCTGCCACAATATCCTTTACGGTGCTTATAAGCAGTTGTACACCTCCGGCTGCCATTACCTGATAAAATGCAGTATGATAAGCAGTGCCATTGGAAGAAGAGCCGTTCTGAATTTTCTTTCAGTCATACAAAATTGGCTCAGCCATGGCGTATTTACTTGATATAAGGTAAGCATAGTATATTTTTGTGCTTCCTGCTGCACTTCTTCGTGCTCTGGCCGGACCAACTTCATCTTTTGAGCGAAATGAGCAACCTGTACTTGGCTGATATCTACATTTATCCTATCAAATCCCTTGGAGGCATACGTGTGCCTGCAGCGGAAGTAGAAGAACGTGGCCTGCGCTACGACCGCCGCTGGATGCTGGTGGATGATGCCGGCAATTTCCTGACGCAGCGGGAGCATGCCCAAATGGCGCTGTTACAGGTGGAGCTGTTGCAGGATGGTTTGTCAGTGAGCCACAAGAAAGGGGCAATGGAAACACTCTATATCCCTTTTGAAGCAAAGGGTGCTGGCAATCCGGAGCTTCATGTCACTGTATGGGACGATACAGTGGCTGCGCAGGAGGTAGATTCGGAAATAAGCGCCTGGTTTACAAAAGCCCTGGGAATGCCAGCGCGGCTGGTGCGTATGCCTGATCAGGCACAGCGTCTGGTAGATCCTGACTATGCGCATAATGGAGAGGTGGTGAGTTTTGCAGATGGCTATCCTTTTCTTATCATCGGGCAGGCTTCACTTGATGACCTCAACAGCAGGATAGAACAGCCCGTGCATATGAATCAGTTCAGACCTAACTTTGTTTTCAGGGGTGGAATTCCATTTGAGGAAGATGCCTGGGCTAGCTTTAAGATTGGTGGAGTGCCTTTTCAGGCTGTTAAGCCCTGCGCACGCTGTGTGGTGACCACCATCAACCAGGAAACGGCTGAGAAAAGCGCAGAGCCACTTCGCACGCTGGCTACTTACCGTAAACTCCGCCATAAGATTATTTTCGGGCAAAATCTCTTGTCCGGTAATACAGGTGCCGTGAAAGTAGGTGATAAACTGGAAATCATTACCCGAAGGTAGTAGGTTAGCTTCTTTATGGGATTGAACAACGCTTTTCCCTTTCCGGGCTGCTTTTTTAACCGGCTCCTGGTATAGCAGAAATCATTACCTGCCTTTCCGGAGAGATCAATCCTTATGCCTGTTCATGTAGATGCCAGGCCAGGAGTTTGCCCCCAACTGCTCTTCATGTGTTCTTCAACCAGGTGTAGTGCTTCAACTGACATGTGCGCTATCAATGATAGAGGTTCTGCTTTACGTGTTCAGGGAAAAGCCGGAAGTAGAGTGTGTGAGGGACGTGGCAGACTGTTTTACAGTAGCCTTTTTACGCAGCTACACTAGCGTTTTTAAAGTTCAGGAAAAGCGATTATACTATTATAATGTGTTATTATTAATATTTTAGGTGTGCTTATGTGAAGCAGGTGTATTGCAATGCAACTTAACACAGGACATACCTTAGCGCCTTACAAGATACATTTTTGTTATTTATATAAAATGTTTAAACATTTAATTGAGCATCTGCGTGGACGAGTTTCCTGAAATTGTGTTAAAAGTTACTTTCATGGCCAAACCATTTGGTATCGGAAAAGACAGAAAGTAGGAGTGATGTTGCGGTAGTTTGAATAACTTCTTTGTCTCATTAAGCGTATTGCAGCGCTTGTCGCTATGTTCTGCGAATTTGTTATTAGGGTAACTGGGGTATTAACCGTAATCACAGGTCTTAAGATGGCATTTTTTGGTTATTTAATGGCGTTTGAGTCTCTTCTGCCAGCAGGGACGACAAGCGAAGAGAAGCCATGAAAAAGAATGTAATAATATTGTTTAACTACAATTTTTTTGCATTAATAAATGAACTTGGTGGATAGGCTGCCTAAATTAATTATTTTTTTTTCCATTTCTTTTATTGTGCCTATCTTGGGCTTTACAAACAATATCTAACAAACAATTTCTTAACAACCAATTTTATGAAGAAACAAGTACTGCTTAGCATGTTGCTTATGTTTGCCATTGTGGTGCAATCATGGGCGCAGCTAAACCGTTCAGTGACGGGGCGAGTGACCTCGGCGGGCGGAGATCCACTTCCTGGTGTAAGTGTGATTGTGAAGGGTACAACTGTCGGAGCTAGCACTGACGTTGAGGGCCGTTACAACATCAACAACATTCCAGCAAACGCAACTACGCTTACGTTCCGTTATCTTGGTTTTGCTGACCAGGATGTACAGATTGGTAACCGTAACAGAATTGATGTAACCCTGGCACAGGCCTCCAGAAATATTGATGAGGTGGTGGTAGTAGGTTACGGAACGCAGACAAGAGAAGAATTAACCGGTTCTATTGCATCTGTTACTGCAGAGGCTTTGGAAGACATTCCGGTTGTTTCTGTTGACCAGGCTTTGCAGGGTCGTGCGGCAGGTGTGCAGGTAACGCAGAACTCAGGTACTCCTGGTAGCGGTATTGCAGTACGTGTGCGTGGTGCGGCTTCTATCGGTGCTGGTAGCGAGCCACTTTATGTAGTGGATGGTGTGCCTATCAACACAGGTAACTATTCTGCTATTGGTACAGGCGGCCAGCAGACAAACGCTTTGGCTGACCTTAACCCGAACGACATCGCCTCTATGGAAATCCTGAAAGATGCTGCTTCTGCCGCTATCTACGGTTCCAGAGCATCTAATGGTGTTGTCCTGATCACTACAAAGCGTGGTGCAAATGCAAAAACCAAAATCAACTTCGGTTACTACACTGGTACACAGGAAACATGGAGAAGATTGCCAACTTTAACTGGTCAGCAGCAGGTTGAGCTTTATAACGAAATGGTGGCAAACCGTTATCCAAACCCTGCCGCTCTTGGTTTCGCTTCTGCTCCGGACCTTGCCGCTTATATCTTCAACGGCTTCAGACGCACAAGAAATGCTGACGGACAGTGGGTTGCCCTGGACAGACCAGATGGTCTGCGTCCTGTTTCTGCTTTCAGAGATCCTTCTACTGCAGTAAATAACAACTGGCAGGATCAGGTTTTCAGAACAGCTCCTATCTCTAACTACGACCTTTCTATCTCTGGTGGTAACGAGCGCACGAAGTTCCTGGTGTCTGGTACTTATTTCGACCAGGAAGGTATCGTAATTGGTTCTGCTTTTGAGCGTGCCAACGGTAGGTTAAACCTGGATCACAGCATCAGCGACAAGATTCGTGTTGGTACCAGCCTTGGTATCAGCCGTTCTATTAACAGCCGTATTCAGAACGACAACAACATCAACGGTGTAATCAGTACGGCCCTGTTAGTGGCAAGCGATATTCCGGTGTACCTGCAAAACGGCACTTATGCCAAAGACCCTGGTGCTTCTACTGAAAACCCGGTTGCTGCGGCTCGTGAGCCAATTTTGTCTGCTATCAGTGCCCGTATTATCGGTAACACATTCGCAGAGTGGGACATCCTTCCTAGCCTGAGATTCAGAACAACATTTGGTATCGACTACCTGACATTCCGTGAAGAAGACTTCAGACCAACTACTACTAACACTGGTGCTGGTTCAAACGGCTTAGGCCAGATGTCTTACCGCCAGGATGTTTCCTGGTTGAACGAAAATACTTTAAACTATAACCAGACGTTCAACGAGATACATAACTTCTCTGCTTTATTGGGTATATCTTACCAGCAGTCTACTTTCAACTCGATTTTTGCTGCTGCTACCGGTTTCCCTGGTAACGACATTCGTCAGCTTTCTGCTGGATCTGTTAAAACAAATGCAACCTCTTCTGAGTCTGCCTGGGGTCTTGAGTCTTATTTCTCCAGATTCAACTATGGCCTGATGAACAGATACCTCTTCTCTGCCAGCATCAGAGCGGACGGTTCTTCCCGATTTGGTGCTAACAACCGTTTTGGTGTGTTCCCGGCAGCATCTGTTGGTTGGAGAATATCAGAGGAAGCGTTCATGCAGGATCTTGACTTCCTGAGCGAACTGAAATTAAGAGCAAGCTACGGTGTTACTGGTAACTCTGAAATTGGAAACTTTGACGCCCTGGCACTTGTTGGTGCAGGAGCAAACTACCTGCAGCAGGCTGGTCTTGCCCCGACACAGTTAGGTAACCCTAACCTGACCTGGGAAGAGACAAAGCAGGCTAACATAGGTTTAGACTTTGGTGTATTGAACAACAGAATCGTGTTGAATATTGACGCTTACAGAAGAGTAACAGAAAACCTGCTGCTGGCAAGACCACTGGTAGGTAGCTCAGGCTTTACAAGTGTGCAGGAGAACATTGGTTCTATGGAGAACAAAGGTCTTGAGTTTGCTTTGACTTCTTATAACATCGAGTCAAACGAGCCGGGTGGGTTCAACTGGAATACAAACTTCAACATTGCCTTCAACAGAAACGAAATTACGAAACTGTATGGTGGAAACCCATTTGCTGCCGGCTTTGCCAGCTGGGTTGAAGAAGGCCAGCCTTTAGGTGCCTTCAGAGGTTATGTAGTAGATGGTATTTTCCAGACGCAGGACGAGATCAATGCACTGAACGATGCTGCCAGAGCAGCTACAGGTAACACAGGTGCTACTTATCAGTCTGCTGCTACAAGCCCTGGTGATATCCGCTTCAGAGACCTTGACGGAGACGGTGTGATTACAGGTGAAGATCAGCAGATTATCGGAAGCGCACAGCCTAGATATACTGGTGGTATCACAAACAACCTGTCTTACAAAGGTTTTGACTTGTCTTTCTTCTTCCAGTTTGTACAAGGCAATGAGATCTATAACAACACGCGTGCTTTCTCTGAAGGTATGAACGGTGTGTTTGGTCAGACAGCTGGTGTATTAGAAAGATGGACTCCTGAAAACACAAATACTAGCGTGCCAAGAGCGGTATATGGTGACCCGAACAACAACAGAAGAACTTCTGACAGATGGTTAGAAGATGGTTCTTATGTAAGATTGAAGAATATTGTACTGGGTTATAACCTGCCAACTAGTTTAACAGAGCGTATCCACCTGCAGCGTGCCAGAGTGTTTGTGCAGTCTCAGAACCTGTTAACATTCACCGATTACTCAGGATTTGATCCGGAAGTAAACACTTTCAGTGGTAGCAACACTGCCCTTGGAACAGACTTCCTGGTATATCCACAAGCTAGAACCATCACTTTTGGTGTAAACATTGGCCTTTAATTAGTAAATCTGACTTAAAATGATTCATAATAAATTTTTCAAAGTAATTGCACTGGGCCTGCTGCTGTCGTCTACAGCCTGCGACCCGCTGGATGTGGAGCCACAGGCTTCCCTGCCTGCAGAAACAGCCTTTAACACCAGAACAGGTGCTGAGGCAGGTCTGGTAGGTGCTTATAGCGCTTTACAGAGTGCCAACTATATGGGACTGCGTTATTTCGTGTTTTCTGACTTAACAGCAGATAACGCGATGCATACCGGAACGTTTCCGTCTTTTGCACAAATTGCTCAACGAAATATATTGCCTGAAAACGTGGAGCTTAGCAACATGTGGAACGCAATTTATGTTGGTATCAACAGAGCCAACAACCTGATTGCAAATGTTCCGAATGTAGAGGATCCGGCTTTCAACAAAGAGTCTGTATTGGCACAGGCCCGTTTCCTGCGTGCTTATCACTACTTCAACCTGATCAACTACTTCGGTGGCTCAACTACTGGATATGGCGACAATGGCCTTGGGGTACCGCTTCGTACAGAGCCTACGCTGACGCCAGAGGATGCGGCTCCGACCGCACGTGCTTCTGAGGCTGAAGTGATAGCGCAAGTTTTGGCGGATCTGGATTTCGCTATCGAGAACCTGCCAGAGTCTTTTGCCGGTGCTGCCGGAAAAGGACGTGCTACACAGGCTGCTGCACTTGCCCTGAAGTCGCGTGTACAGTTGTACCAGAAAAACTACCAGGCGGCTGCTGACCTTGCGCAGCAGGTAATAGAGACTGATAGGTTTACTTTGGTAGATAACTACCGCGATATCTATGAGCAGCGAAACACAGCAGAGGCAATCTGGGAGCTTCAGTTTGACCCTGTAAACTCTAACTCCATTGCTTTCTTCTGGTTGCCAACAGCACTAGGAGGCCGTAATGAGGTGTCTCCATCTACAAGCTTAGCTGCAGCACATGAGGAAGGTGACGAGCGTTTGAATACAAACGTTCTGACATCTACTTACACTGGCAAGTACACCAGAATATCTGATGGTACTGACCATGTGTTGCTAATCAGATACGCAGAAGTACTTTTGAATAGAGCGGAAGCACTGGCAAGAATAGGTGGTGCTGAGAACCTGCTGGAAGCCACTAACCTGCTAAATGAAGTTAGAGAAAGAGCTGAGCTTGCACCTATAGTTCCACTAACACAGGAAGCGCTTATTGATGCTATTCTGCAAGAAAGAAGAGTGGAACTGGCAAACGAAGGACACAGATGGTTTGACCTTCGCCGTACAGGTAGAGCTGCAGAAGAGTTGAACATAACTGACCTGAACAGGTTGCGCTGGCCAATTCCTCAAAGAGAAATCTTGAATGCAGAGGAATTAGTTGAGCAGAACCCAGGATACTAACCTTTACTCCTGCATAATTGAAAATAAGGGGGCAGACATCAAGTCTGCCCCCTTATTTTTTTAATTGATTTTAGTACATTAGTTGTTTAAAATTTCGAATTACCAGAATGAAAAAGAACGCAATTGCTTTGTTAGGTGCCGCCTGTTTTGTTTCCGGGGCATTTATCACAAAAGTCGCTGAAGATAAGATATCGTTGGATGTGCTGCAGGATGCGCAAAAACTCATTGGCTTAAACTTTACAAATGCGCAACTCGACTCTACACTGTCAGAGATGGAGGAGTTTAAGGAGAGTTACGAGGCTATCCGCAAGGTGCCGCTACCGAATGATGTGGCGCCGGCACTGGTGTTCAACCCGATACCAGTAGGGTATAGCTTCGAGAAGCAAAAAACAGCTTTTGAAGTGGCGCGCCCTGCCAACGTAAAGCTGCCGAGAAAGCGGGACGAACTGGCGTTTTACACCGTTCCGCAGTTAGCAGAGCTGGTGCGTACGCAGCAAATAACCTCCGAGGAGCTGACCAAATTCTACATCGCACGCCTGAAGAAGTACGGGCCAACACTGGAGTGCGTAACAACACTCACAGAAGAGCTGGCCCTGCAGCAGGCACGCCAGGCGGACCAGGAAATAAAGGCAGGTAAGTACAGAGGCATGCTGCATGGCATCCCGTTTGGTGTAAAGGACCTGCTGTCTACTAAAAGATATAAAACCACCTGGGGCGCTATGCCTTACAAAGACCAGCTAATAGATGAGGATGCCACCGTAGTGCAGCGCCTGCAGGATGCCGGCGGTGTGTTGGTAGCTAAGTTAACACTGGGTGCCCTGGCCATGGGTGATGTATGGTACGGTGGCAAAACGCGCTCCCCATGGGATATCAGCAAAGGCTCAAGTGGTTCCTCGGCTGGTTCTGCTGCGGCAGTAGCGGGAGGTCTGTTGCCTTATGCCATCGGAACAGAGACGTTAGGCTCTATTGTTTCCCCGTCTACAGCCTGTGGTACAACAGGCCTGCGGCCAACCTTTGGCCGGGTGAGCCGCCATGGTGCCATGGCCCTGAGTTGGTCAATGGATAAAATAGGTCCTATCACCCGATCTGCAGAAGATGCGGCCATTGTATTTAACGCCATTTATGGCCCGGATGGAAAAGATCAGTCTGTGTATGATGCGCCTTTCAACTACAACCCGAACATCGATGCAAAGAAACTGCGTGTCGGGTACCTGAAAAAGGATTTTGAGCGCAACTACGGTTTCAAAGAAAATGACGAGGCCACTTTAGCGGCGCTGCGCCAGGCAGGTATAGAGCTGGTGCCGATTGAACTGCCAGAGCTGCCGGCACGGGAACTGACGCTGACAATTTCTGTAGAAGGAGCAGCGGCATTTGATGAGCTTACCCGCAGTGGCCGCGACAGCCTTTTGGTGGCACAGCATAAGAATGCCTGGCCAAACATCTTCCGGGCTGGCCGCTTTGTGCCGGCTGTAGAATACCTGCAGGCGCAGCGTGTGCGAACCTTGCTGGTGCAGCAAATGCAGGAGAAGCTGAAAGATGTGGATGTATACCTGAGTCCTTCCTTTGCCAGCAACAACCTGGTGGTAACCAACCTGACAGGGCATCCGTGTGTGGTGGTGCCAAACGGCTTCCAGAAAAATGGCATGCCTACCACTATCACGTTCATGGGTAAGCTTTTCGGTGAAGCAGACGTACTGGCTTTGGCCAAGTTCTACCAGGGCATTACAACCCACGACGAGCAGCACCCGGACATGAACTTCGGAAAGAAAAAGAAGAAATCTTAAGGAACCTCGGAACCGCCACCTGTAATGAAAGCCTCAGGTGGCGGTTTTGTTTGTAGCCTTATGTTTTCCTAATTTTAGTTGCTACTAATACATCAACCTACAAAAGAACATTCATGTTATTCAGAAAACGAGCCGTAGCCCTGGTGGCCTACCTGATGCTGTGTGGCGGAGCGATGCATGCACAGGATGGGAAGATGGAGCTCAGCGTGGAGAAAATCATGCGCGACCCAAAGTGGATGGGTACTTCTCCGAGCAACATCTTCTGGTCAGAAGACGGCAAAAAGATCTACTTTAACTGGAACCCGGACGGGAACAAATCCGATTCTCTCTACAGTGTGTCAGCTGACGGAAAAAACATCCGGAAGGTAAGCCCTCAGGAACGTCGGAACCTGCCGTCCCCTTACGGGGAGTACAACCGTGCCGAGACAAAGAAAGTGTACGAGAAGAACGGCGATATCTTCCTGTATGATGTAAAGTCTGGGCGGCCACAGCAGATTACAAATACCGTAGAGCGGGAGAGTAGCCCTTCATTCAGCCATAACGAGCAAAAGGTAGTTTATATCAAGGACAACAACCTGTTTGCTTGGCATGCGGCTAATGGCCAGACCGTGCAGCTCACGGATTTCAAAAAAGGACGTAAGGCAGCAGAAGAAGGCAAGGATGCCCAGCGGGAGTGGCTGAAGACACAGCAGCTGTCGCTGCTGCAGATTGTGCGTGACCGCGAGGCTGAAAAAGAAGCCCAGCAAAAACAGAAGAAGCTCGATGCACCATCCCGCCCGAAGGAAATTTACATAGAAGAGAAGGCAGTCAGCAGCATCAACCTGAGCCCTGACGAGCGCTTTGTCACATACCAGCTGGTGAACAGACCCAAGAGCGCTAAAACGGCCATTGTTCCCAATTACGTTACTTCCTCCGGCTATACCGAAGACATCAATACCCGCACAAAAGTAGGCGACGCACAGGCAACCTATGAGTTCTTTGTGTACGATACGCAGCGTGATACTGCGTTCGCCGTTTCCATGAAGGACGTAGAGGGCATAACGGAGCAGCCTGCTTACCTGCTGAAGAGCCAGGCAAAAGCCAGTGCTGCAAAAAGTGCAGGCGAAAGCGAGGCAAAGAAAGCCGTGGAGCGCGCAACAGTAATTTATGGCCCTTACTGGTCTGAAAACGGACAGCATGCCGTGGTCGTGGCCCGTTCACAGGATAACAAAGACCGCTGGATTATGAAGCTAGAGCCTGCCACGGGCAAGCTCTCAGTGCTGGACCGCCAGCGCGATGAAGCCTGGATCAACGGCCCCGGGATCGGTTATGGTCCTGGCGATATTGGTTGGATGCCAGATAACAAGCGCGTGTGGTTCCAGTCGGAGGAAAGCGGCTATTCGCACCTGTATGCTGTAGATGTTACCAATGGCCGGAAGCAAGCCCTTACAAGCGGTAAGTTTGAGGTGTCGGATGTGCAGATGTCCGATGATAAAAAAAACTTCTACTTCACAGCAAACAAAGTGCACCCGGGCGAGCAGCATTTCTACCGCATGCCTTTGCAGGGAGGGGAGATGGTGCAACTAACCACGATGCCAGGTGCCCAGGAAGTAACACTCTCGCCGGATGAGAAGACATTAGCCATCCGCTCTTCTACCAGTAACAGGCCGTGGGAACTGTTTGTGATGGACAACAGAAAGAACGCAAAACCAAAGCAGGTAACGGAGTCGCTGACAGAGGAGTTCAGGTCCTATGACTGGCGGGAGCCGGAGGTAATTACCTTCAAGGCAAAGGATGGCGCTGATGTGTATGCCCGCCTGTATCGCCCGGAGAACGCGGAGAACAACGGGCCAGCCGTAGTGTTTGTGCATGGCGCCGGCTATCTGCAGAACGCCCACAAGTGGTGGAGCAGCTATTTCCGGGAGTACATGTTCCATAACTTCCTAACTGACCAGGGCTATACCGTGCTGGACATCGACTACAGAGGCAGTGCTGGCTATGGACGTGATGTGCGTACCGGTATTTACCAGTTCATGGGCGGCAAAGACCTGAGCGACCATGTAGATGGGGCGAAGCACCTGGTAGAGAAGTATAATGTAGACTCGAACCGCATCGGCATTTATGGCGGCTCCTACGGCGGCTTCATCACCCTGATGGCTATGTTCACGGAGCCAGACGTGTTTGCAGCCGGTGCCGCGCTGCGTTCCGTAACAGACTGGGCACATTACAACCACGGCTATACCTCTAATATACTGAACACGCCTCAAACAGATAGCACCGCTTATGTGAAGAGTTCTCCTATTTACTATGCAGAGGGTCTGAAGGGCGCTTTACTAATCTGCCATGGTATGGTAGACACGAACGTGCACTTCCAGGATGTGGTGCGCCTGACGCAGCGCCTCATCGAGTTGGGTAAAGACAACTGGGAGCTGGCGGTATATCCGGTAGAAGACCATGGCTTTACAGAACCAGCCAGCTGGACAGATGAGTATAAGCGTATTTACAAGCTTTTTGAGGAGAACCTGAAAGAATAGCTTCTCTTGTACCTTTTTTCAAAAAGCGCATGGTGCCTGGCATCATGCGCTTTTTGCTTTTATAGGCTTTAGTAGGTTTAGCATTAAACGCTGCTTCAAGTGTAGAAGTAAGGTATGTGCTTCGTAAGCTCTCAGCAAATCTTAAAACTGCAACATCAAAAAACTGGGTGTTCAAGATAAGGGAAAGAGCCGCTGCCAGGGGCTTGTAACACTAGGTGTACATGAATGCCTGGCTAAGCTTGCTTCGGGTAAAGAAATCTGAAAATAATGGTTTTGTTCAACAGGCCTGCAAAAATCAAGTTCCTCCGCCTTGGAACAACCTATCGGTGTTGTGACATTTAAGCTGAATAAAGTACTGCAGCTAAGAGCTGCAGTATTAGATAAGTCTATTTTTGTGCCGTGTGCCACAACTGCGTTTATGTTAACAATTTTAGAAGAAAGTAGGAGTGGTAGTAGACAAAGGCCTTGATAAAGAGTGTTAAACAGGAATTTTTCAGGTGATAGTCAAGAATAAAAAAATAATGTTGTAACTTAGAATTTTAAATCATTTACCAACCAACAATTATTTTTATCTAACTTCATGAGAAAAGTTATATTTCTTAGTTTGGCGATGCTCCTGTCATTTGCAGGCCAGGTGTGGGCGCAAAGCCAGACTATCTCAGGGGTCGTATCCGACGCTGGGAATGGACAACCACTGCCAGGTGTGAACGTGGTAGTGAAGGGTACAACTGTTGGGACTTTCACAGGAGCAAGCGGAGAGTATTCTGTGAATGTGCCGGAGGGAAACGCTACGCTGGTGTTTTCGTTCCTGGGTTATGTGAACCAGGAAATCAAAACTGCTGGCAAAACTTCTGTAAACGTTACGTTGAAAGAAGACAGCAAGGCGCTTTCTGAGGTTGTTGTAGTAGGCTACGGTACCCAGGAGAAGCGTGACATTACCGGCTCCGTGGCATCTGTTAAATCAGAAGAAATTCAGAACCTTCCGGTGGCGGGTTTTGACCAGGCTATTCAGGGTAGAATTGCCGGTGTGAACGTTACCTCCAGTTCAGGTACTCCGGGGGGAGGTATCTCGGTGCGTGTGCGTGGTACAAGCTCTATCTCGGCAGGTAACAGCCCGCTGTATGTAGTAGATGGTGTGCCTGTTTCTAACACAGACATCTCGCAGGGTGGCTTCGGTAACCAGCAGATCAACCCGCTGTCTGAAATCAACCCGAACGACATCGAGTCGATTGAGGTGCTGAAAGACGCTTCTTCTGCTGCTATTTACGGCTCAAGAGGCTCTAACGGTGTGGTGCTGATTACCACCAAGAAGGGTAAAGCCGGCAGAACACAGGTAGACATTGATGCTTATTCCGGTGTGCAGAGCTTCACCAAAAAAGTAGACTTCCTTAACTCAAACGAGTATGTGGACATTGTGAACGAAGCGCGCCAGAACTACATGAATGACTACCCGGGCAGAACGATTGACCTTTTGGATGCACCTGCTGTTAACACGAACTGGATAGACGAAGTAACGAGAGAAAACGCTACCATTTCTAACCTGCAGGTAGGCGTAAGAGGCGGAAACGACAAAACGCGTTTCTATATCTCAGGTGCCCGCTTTTTGCAGGAAGGTATTATCCTGAACAATCAATATGAGCGTAAAAACCTGCGCCTGAACTTAGACCACGCTATCAGCGATAAAATTGAAATAGGTACTAATTTAGGTGTCAGCCGCTCTGTCAATAACCGTATCATCGGAGACAACAGCATTTTTGCGCCGTGGCCAAATGCACTGCAGTCCCGCCCGGACCAGCCTGCCTATAACGAAGACGGTACTTACTTTGCCACGCAGCGAAACAACCCGGTACAGGGCGCGCTGGAGCCGCAGTATGAAACGACTATCTTCCGTGTTTTCGGTAACGTTTTCGGTTCATACGAAATCATCCCGGGCCTGAAGTACAGGCTCTCTGCCGGTGGTGACTGGTACAACAACAAAGAGTTTCAGTACGAGCCTATCACGTCTGGCCAGGGTTTCGGTACCAAAGGCTATGGTCTGGCTGGTAACGGTGTCGCAAGCAATTACCTGATCGAGAACACATTTAACTATACAAAGTCTTTTGGTGAGCTGAACCTGTCTGCTTTAGCAGGTTATACTTACCAGGAGTTTGTAACAGAAAGACAAAACGTGCAGGGAACAGATTTCCCTTCTGCCAGCTTCCGCTACATTACTTCTGCAGCCAAAATTCTGTCAGGTACCAGTACCTGGACATCGAATGCGCTGGAGTCTTACTTAGGGCGTGTTAACCTGGACTATGGTGACAAGTACCTGCTGTCTCTTGCTATCAGGCGCGATGGTGCCTCTAAATTCTCAGAAGACAACAAGTATGGTACCTTCCCATCTGTTTCTGTGGGCTGGAGACTGTCGCAGGAAGCCTTCATGCAGCAGTTTCAATTCCTGAGCGACCTGAAACTGCGTGCCAGCTACGGTATTACCGGTAACCAGGAAGGTATTGGTGACTATGCTGCCATGGCACTTATCACCGGCGACCGTAACTACAACGACCAGTCTGGTATTGCCCCTTCGCAGCTTCCTAACCCGGACCTGAAATGGGAGCAGACAAAGCAGACCAACGTAGGTATAGACCTTGGTTTGTTTAACAACAGAATCAGCCTTGGTGCAGATTACTTCATCAAGCAAACAGACGACCTGTTGCTTAGCAGGCCGTTGCCAAGAACATCCGGCTACACCAGTATCACAGAAAACATTGGTTCTGTGGAGAACAAAGGTTTTGAGTTTGCCATTACAACCAGAAACTTCGATGGCGCTTTCAGATGGTCTACGGATTTCAACATTGCCTTCATCAAAAACGAAGTAACAAGGCTGAACAACAACGAGCCGTTTGACAGGGGCTTTGTGAACAGAGTGGCGGTTGGGCAGCCAATTGGTGCTTTTTACCTGCTGGAGCAGGAAGGTATCTACCAATCAAATGAAGAAGTGCCTGCTAAGCTGTATGCCAAAGGTGTAAGAGCCGGTGATGTAAAGTTTAAGGATGTGAACGGTGATGGTGACATTACGACGGGTGCAGACAGAACATTTGTCGGTAGCGCCGTGCCGGACTATTTTGGTGGTATCACCAACAACTTCTCTTACAAAGGATTTGACCTGAGCGTGTTCTTCCAGTACAGTGTTGGCAACGAGATCTACGCCATGTGGAAAGAACTGGATGCCGCAGGAAACCTGGGTGCCCGTGAGAACAACAACGCCATTGCCAGAGACGAAGCAGAAAACAGATGGACTGCTCCGGGTACAAGTAACACCGTGCCAAGAGCTATTTACGGTGCTGCCGGTACTTATAACACACAGCGCTCCTCCAGATACCTGGAAGATGGCTCTTACCTGCGCCTGAAAACATTGAACCTGGGTTATTCTTTGCCAACGCAACTGGTAGACAGAGTAGGACTGAGAAAGGTAAGGGTTTACGCAACAGGCCAAAACCTGCTGACTTTCACAAAATACTCTGGATTTGACCCTGAAGTGAGCGGTAATGCACAGGATGCTGTAACAGCAGCCAACGACCAGGGCACGCTGCCCCAGTTAAGAAGCCTGACCTTGGGTGTGAACATCGGCTTTTAATTAATTGACTTTAGAAAGATGATACATAAGATAAAATTCAAAGTTATTTGCATGGCAGTGGCTGGTTTATCACTGACTGCCTGCGAAGATAAATTAGATATAGAGCCTCGAGGCTCTATATCGCCGGAGGCCGTTACTCCGAGCGATACAGAAGTACTGCTGAACGGTGTGTATGACGGTTTCCAGGGTGGCTCAAGCCCTTACCAGTACCTGGCTTTCCTGACGGATGACTTATCCGCGGATAACCTGGCCTACAGAGCTACCTTTTTTCAGCACGGTGAGGTAGACAACAATGCCATTGCAGCCAATAACCTGCTTATCCAGTATTTCTGGCAGGGGCTGTATCAGGGAATTTACAGAACGAACTTCTTCCTGCAAACGGTAGAGTCGCTGGATGAGTCTACCTTTAGCAGACCAGAGCGCAAAAAGGAAGTGATAGCGGAAGCACGCTTCCTGAGAGCGTACGGCTATTATAACCTGGTGACAAGATGGGGCGGTGTTCCAGTCCTGAGAGAGCCGACGAGTGATAAAGTAGCCAGAAACTCAGAAGAGGAAGTATGGAACTTCATTATAGAGGATTTAACCTACGCTGCTGAGAATGCAGGAGAATTCAGAAGCCCGGCTTACGCTTCTAAGGCTGCTGCCAAGGCACTGCTGGCAAGGGTTTATCTTGCAAACAAAAACTATGCGGAGGCAGAAAGACTTGCAGAAGAACTAATAGCAGACAGCAATTTCCAGCTTTCTGATAACTATGACAATATCTTCACAAACAAGGGCAATGCTGAGCACATCTTCCACCTGAACAGCACACCAAACGATGGTACCTCAATGAGCTACTTCCTGATTGCAAACGTTATTTTGCCTAGTACAGGACAGCAAACCAATGGTGGCCGTTTCGAGTTGCCAATCGATAACTCTCTGGCAGCAGCGTTTGAGGCTGGCGATGAGCGCAAGAGCACCACGCTGCAGCCAATTACGTTTGGTGGCAAGGACTACAACATGGCCTATAAGTACCGCCAGAGTGCGGACGGCTCTGATGCCTGGCCGGTTGCGCGTATTGCAGAGATGTACCTGATCAGTGCAGAAGCCCGTGCCGAGCAGAATGACCTGGAAGGTGCGCTGGAGCGATTGAACCAGGTGAGAGAGACGCGGGGCCTACGTGCTACAGATGCTTCCTCACTTGCTGAGTTCAGGCTAAAAATTGAGCAGGAGCGCAGGGTGGAACTTGCTGTGGAAGGCCACAGATGGTATGACCTTATCAGAACAGGAAGAGCCCTGGAGGTGCTTCCAAACGTAACAGACGAGAACCAGCTGAAATACCCAATCCCTCAGGCAGAAATGGTGGTGAATGATTTACTTACACCAAACCCTGGTTACTAATCATCTAAATCCTATTTATCAAAAAGAGGCTCCCAAGCGGGAGCCTCTTTTTATTTTGGTGCTTTTCAAACGAAAGTTAGAAGGTGTAAACGAAAGCCATGCCATCATACGCGGTAGTGCTGGCAGGGAGCAATGCTACGCGGGAGCCACGCTTATGCAGCTCCGGTACCAATATGCCGATACTGGCTCCAATGGCATAGCCCAGAATATTGTCACTTAAAAAGTGCTTTCCTGCCCTCAGCCTCAGGTAGCCCACTGTGGCGGGTACGGCTGCCGCCGCAGCCCATACAAAGGGACGGGCGGGTGAATCAGGGTTGAAGTCATGAAAGACTTTGGCAACAAAGAAGGTGGCCGTGGCGGTGGCGGAAGTATGCCCTGCATAAAAAGAGTTTTCGCCATACTTGTGCAAGCGTGCTTCCAGCGGGGCATCAGTGGCATAAACGCTTGGCCGCTTCCTGTTAATCAACCCAGCTGTGAGACTGTACATGCCACCTGCGATAGACATCGCTTGCCCATACAGCATAAATACCTGTGGCGCATCCTGCAGCACGTCATCGTTCAACAGCAGGAGGAAGGGCGTGGCAAACGAACCATAAAAGAAATAGTCGCTTGTTCCCTCCGCTCTGGCGCTGTAGTTGCCTGCTGCAAAGCGATCCAATCGGTTCACATCGTTTCGGTTCAGGCCAACAAGGTCTGCTTCCGTTAATCTTTCTTTGTTCGTGATCAGGAGACTGCCCACTACAGATGCTCCGATGCCTCCTGCTGTAATAGCGCCATCGCGGAGCCAGTTTATGTGGTAAGGGGAGTTACCCGTTTGGGACCAGGCATAATGGCCCCCAAAGCCGTACAAAGCAAGCCACAGCAGCAGGAGTTTCTTCATTGAATTTTAGAATGTGTAGGACAAGGCTGCACCTCTGTAATCTGGCGCAGCGACAGGGAACAGGCTGAGGTTGGTGTTGTTTGATTTCTTGTGTAGTTGTGGTACCAATATACCGGCACCGGCGCCTGCTATGTAGCCTAAGATAACGTCGCTGAGGAAATGCTTGCCAGCCCGCATTCTCATATAGCCCACTACTGCAGGCACAGTAGCCGCCGCTGCCCATACATAGTGCCTTGCGGGGGAGTCAGGATTAAAGTCGTGGAAAACTTTGGCTGCAAAAAAGGTTGCGCCAGCTGTTGCGGAGTTATGGCCTCCGTAGAAAGCATTTTTGGTGTTGCCCCTCATCTTCTCTGATAAAGCCACATCCGGGCTGTAAGCATTTGGGCGCACGCGTTCTACATGGCCGTTCGCCATAGTGAAAAGAGCTCCTGTTACGGCCATTGTTTCCCAGTAAAGCACAAATACCTGTCCGGCATTGCTCTTTATGTCGTCATTCAGGAGCAGCGCCAGCGGCGCTACAAAAGACCCATAAAAGGGGTAGTCGCTGATTTTGTCTGCTGATTCTGAGTCCCAGCCTGCAGAAAACCGGTCAAAGCCGTTAATGTCATTTTTATTCAGGTTCGCTACTTCCTCCTCTGTCAGGCCATTCTTATCCTGCATTTTGGTAAGGCCATAGTAGCTTAGTCCCATGCTTGCCGCAATGATGGGGGCATCTACTTTAAAGCTTGTTTTGTAGGGGGAGTTATCCTGGCTGAAACCTTCTCCTGCCAGAAAGGTGAGTAGGGTGAGTACTGCTAGTATGCGTTTCATATATACTTATATACTTATGTCAGGTGATATGTTTATGCTCTTGAAACGGGGCATTTTTTTAAAAGGTTTTAGCCTTTGGCGGCGGGAGCGGCTACTTTCGGGGGCAGTGTGTGTTTAATCTGATGGAATATAGGATTATTTAAAGGGAATGATGAGGCAACCTTATTGCTCCTTATACAGTTCTTCTCATTTATCTATATATTTTAAACTGTTGTAGAATTATTTTAGCTTTGTACCCGCTGTCATAAAAGGCAGCTGGTTTATACTTTATACCTAAACCCATAGAAAATGCCTTACTTGTTTACGTCTGAATCTGTATCGGAAGGCCACCCGGATAAAGTGGCAGATCAGATTTCAGATGCCTTGTTAGATGAATTCCTGAAGCAGGACCCGCAGTCTAAAGTAGCCTGTGAAACGTTGGTAACTACTGGTTTGGTAGTGCTGAGCGGAGAGGTGAAAACAGAAGCCTATGTAGACGTGCAGAAGGTAGCACGGGAGGTGATCAAGCGCATCGGATACACCAAGTCTGAATATAAGTTTGATGCAGAGGCCTGCGGCGTGATTTCAGCTATTCATGAGCAGTCAGCTGACATTAACCAGGGGGTGGAGCGCACGAACCCGGAAGACCAGGGGGCAGGTGACCAGGGAATGATGTTCGGCTATGCCACGAACGAGACAGATAACTATATGCCGCTTGCACTCAGTGTGTCGCACCTGCTGCTGCAGGAGCTTGCTGCTATCCGCAAAGAAGGTAAAGAAATGACGTACCTGCGCCCGGATGCCAAGTCGCAGGTGACTATCCGATACAGCGACAACCACGTGCCGGAGAAGATTGACACCATCGTAATCTCTACCCAGCACGATGAATTTGTAGAAGCTGCCGATGAAAGTAACGATGCCAAGAACAGGGCAGAGGCGCAGATGGTGCAGCGGATTAAAGAAGATGTAGCCAGCATTCTGATACCGCGCGTGCTGAAGTTGCTGCCGGAGCGTATCCAGGAGCTTTTCAATAGCAACATCACGTACCATATTAACCCAACAGGCAAATTTGTAATTGGTGGACCGCACGGTGATACAGGCTTAACAGGCCGTAAAATCATTGTAGATACCTATGGTGGCAAGGGAGCACACGGTGGTGGCGCTTTCTCCGGAAAAGACTCGTCTAAAGTGGATCGCTCTGCGGCTTATGCTGCACGCCATATTGCAAAGAACCTGGTAGCAGCCGGTGTGGCTGATCAGGCGCTGGTGCAGGTAGCCTATGCTATTGGCGTGGCAAAGCCGGTTGGCTTATATGTAACCACCTACAGTTCCACTAACGTGAAGGACGCAAATGGCGACACCATGAGCGATGGTGAGATCGCAGAAAAAGTAAACAAGCTGTTTGATATGCGGCCTTATGCTATTGTGCAGCGTTTTGGTCTGCAGAACCCAATCTTCTCTGAAACGGCGGCTTACGGACACATGGGTAGGACACCGTCTGTAAAGCAGGTGGAAGTTAGCAGGAACGGACAGAAGGAGACACAGGAGTTTGAAACCTTTACCTGGGAAAAGCTGGATTACGTAAATAAGATCAAAGCTGAGTTTGGTCTGGAATAAAAGAGACCACATATACCATATAAACAGAACGGCCTGCTATAGAAATAGCAGGCCGTTCTGTTTATATATCATACCCTTTGTGAGGAATCATGTTATCAATTAACTGAACAAGCAGTTCTCTGTTAGTGAGTTGCTTGCTTCTCTTTGTGCCTCTTTAACTGGCGGCGCATCGCATCAACTGCAGCATCAGCAGCAGCCTCAAAAGACGACGCATTTTCCTGTGAAAAGAGCGTAGTGCCTGGCACAAATAAACGGATTTCCACCTCTTTATTGTCTGTGCCGCCCTGGCTACCATTGTCTTTCATAAATACTTCTCCGTCTATTATCCTGTCATAGAACGTCTCCAGTTTATTCACCCTCTGCTGAATAAAAGAATTCAGCTGCTCGCTGGCATCGAAGTTGACGGAATACATTTGTAGCTTCATAGTCTTGCTTTTTAATAGTTAAACTTACGCTTTTGGATGGGCTTTCTCGAAAACCGATTTAAGCTTCTCAATTGAATTATGGGTATATACCTGCGTTGCCGCAAGGCTCGCATGCCCCAGTAAATCCTTTATTGCGTTCAGATCCGCTCCTTTGTTCAGCAGGTGTGTCGCAAAAGAATGGCGCAACACGTGTGGGCTGTTATGTTCAGAAGTCGTGATCAAGCTAATGTATTTTTTTACAACGCGATAAACGAATTTGGGATAAAGGGGACGAGCTTTATTAGTAACGAGCAATTTTGCGGAATTGTTATCCGTAAAATACTGCTTCTTTTGTGCTACATAGGTATCAATACTGTTTAAAAGCGAGTCGTTGAGGGGGACTATGCGCTCCTTGTTGCCCTTGCCTAATACACGCACAACTTTTGCACTGCGGTCAACGTCAGCGTGTTCTATGCCAATGAGTTCGGCCAGGCGCATGCCGGTGCCATACAGAAACTCCAGGATCAGGCGCTCGCGCTGGCCTTCAAAATTTTCTTCGAAGGTAAAGCTGTCGAGGAGGGTGTTGAAAGGTTCTTCCGGAACGAAGGCAGGTAACTTTTTAGACGCTTTGGGAGCTTTGATGCGTAGCATCGGGTTTACCTCGATGCGCTGCTGTGCAAGCAAAAAGCGGTAATAAGAGCGCAGGCAGGCAATCTTCCGGTTAATAGAACGGGGTTGTATGTTGTTCTGGACCAGTGTCAGTAACCAGGAGCGGATAATGGTATGGTCCGCCTCGGCAGCATCTGTGATTTCGTACACTTGCTGCAGGTACTGTGCAAACTGACCTAAATCAGTATAATAGGAGGTGAGGGTGTGCGGGCTGTACCGCTTTTCGTACTGGAGGTACTTGAAAAATAAATCCATAAATTAGTATACCTGATGTTGTGAATCAGGTATACTAATTTATGGAAAAATAAAGTATCTTGTTAGAAAGACTAGTAGTTTTCGTTAGCGAAGAGCTGCTGCTTGTATACGGCTCTTTCTTTCTGCTTTCTTCTTGCTACTGATGGTTTCTCAAAGTAAGCTCTTGAACGAAGTTCTTTCAAAACACCAGTTCTTTCGAACTTCTTCTTGAATCTCTTTAATGCACGATCTACAGACTCGTTATCTTTTACGTTGATAATAATCATATTTCTCTCTTTTCTCTTTGAATTAGGGTTGCAAATTTAACTAAGCTTGTACCTAAAAATCAACAGATTGGCTAAATATATTTACCTCTAATCTGTTTTTTTATTTTAACAGCATGTAAAAGGGCTGTATAAGCGCCTCTTAGAGGCTGTTACTTTAGTACTGCTCTTGATATAACAAGTTTTTGTATCTCACTTGTTCCCTCACCAATCGTGCAGAGTTTTGCATCCCGGTAATATTTTTCGGCAGGATAGTCCTTGGTAAAGCCATAGCCGCCAAAAATCTGGACAGCCTCGTTTGCCACACGCACCGATACCTCAGAGGCATACAGTTTTGCCATGGCAGATTCTTTGTTTACGTTCAGACCACGGTTTTTCATATCAGCCGCCTGATAGGTTAACAGTGAGGCAGCCTCAATTTCAGTGGCCATATCAGCTAGTTTAAAGGCAATGCCCTGGAAGCTGGAAATTGGCTTGTTGAATTGGTTGCGCTCCTTTGAGTAAGCCAGCGCTGCATCAAAGGCGCCCTGTGCGATGCCTAAAGACAGCGCGGCAATAGAAATGCGCCCGCCGTCCAGCACCTTCATGGCTTGTATAAAGCCTTCGCCTACATTGCCCAGAATCTGGTCTTTGTGCACACGGCAGTCTTCAAAAATAAGTTCTGTTGTTTCAGAGGCACGCATGCCCAGCTTGTCTTCTTTACGGCCGGCGCTAAAGCCGGGAGTTCCCTTTTCAATGATAAAGGCGGTCATGCCATGTGAGTCGCCTACCTCGCCAGTGCGCACTATCACAACAGCCACATTGCCTGACTTGCCGTGCGTGATAAAGTTCTTGGCACCGTTAATTACCCAATAATCGCCGTCCTGTACGGCTACCGTACGCATGTTGCCTGCATCAGAGCCTGTGTTGGGTTCTGTTAATCCCCAGGCGCCAATCCATTCCGCTGAAGCAAGTTTTGGAAGGTACTGCTGCATTTGGGCCTCGTTGCCGAACTGTAAGATATGGCCGGTGCACAGGGAGTTATGTGCTGCCATGGAAAGGCCGATAGATCCATCGATTCTGGACAGTTCTGCTATAGCTGTTACATATTCCACATAGCCGAACCCTGACCCGCCATATTCAGCAGGTACCAACACGCCCATCAACCCTAGCTCCCCAAGCTTTTTGAAAACCTCCACCGGGAACTCCTGGCTTTCGTCCCATTCCCTCATCTTCGGTTTGATGTGTTTCGCACCAAAATCGCGGACCATATCCGCAATCATACGCTGATTTTCAGTTGTTTTTAGTTCCATTTATAGTTTAGCGTTGCAGGTATATCAGTAGCCGTATAACGGGTATTCGATAGCCGTTGTTTACAATTCAATATAAATGTAACGCTATTTCAGCTTATTTTTTATGATTTCGTAAAATGAATTTAGTTTAAGGATTTAGTTTTGAATTATTTTAAATACTTTGAGTTTTAATTTATTAAAATGGCAATTATGCCACCTTCTGAAGTGTAATAAAATAAAGTGCAGCGTTTGCCTGTTCTGTCAGGCTGTTTCACCTCTTGCAGTATGTAAAGGGATAGTGCAGGAATAGTTAAGTTCAGAATTAGTATATATATTTAGTGCAATACTAATGGCAAGCCGTGCGGTACGGGGTTAATTTTGAAGGTGGCCTTAATTTCCGTTATTTTGAAGATTATTGTGCGGAAGCCTTTAGCTATTTGCCATAAGAGCCAGGATTTAGGAGATGATACAGTTTTTGAAGAAGATTTTTGGAGACGATGCTCCGAAGGAAGAGTCATTCAGCGCCCTCAGCGTTGACATGCACTCCCACATCCTGCCCGGTATCGACGACGGGTCAGAGAATATAGAGCGCTCTGTGGAGTTGGTGCAGGTCATGCAGTCGCTCGGCTACCGCAAGCTGATCATGACGCCTCACATCATGAGCGACTTCTACAAGAATACGCCGGAAATTATACGTGAAAAGCTGGCTTTGCTAAAGCAGGCAATAGCGGAGGCAGGCATAGAGATGGAACTGGACTGTGCCGCAGAGTACTACCTGGACGAAGGCCTGCTGCACAAGCTGGAGCACGGGGAGGATCTGCTGACATTCGGAGACAATTACCTGCTGTTTGAAACTTCCTTCCTTAACGAGCCGCTGAATCTGCGGGAGGCAATTTTCAAGATGCGCTCCAAGGGATACAAACCGGTGCTGGCCCACCCGGAACGCTATACCTACTTTTATGGCAAGTTTGATGCCCTGGCGGCTCTGCGGGATAATGGCGTGCTGTTTCAGCCTAACCTGAATTCGCTCACAGGCTATTACTCGCCTGGCGCAAAGGAGTACGTGGAGCGCCTGATCGATAATGGCCTAGTAGACTTTCTTGGTTCTGACGCACACGGCCTGAAGCATACGAACAGCCTGCAGAAAGTATTGAACAGTAAATACCTGACGAAAGCACTGGCTTTACCCATCCGCAACAGTCAATTATAATCAGCTTTCTTACCTTAATTTCCTACAGACATGGTATTTGTAACTGGCGGCAGTGGCCTGATTGGCACTTTCCTGATTCCAGCGCTTCTGAAGCAGGGGTACAGCGTAAAAGCGCTGTACCGGGGACAGGTGCCCACTATGCCTGGTTCAGAACAGGTGCAGTGGCTGGAGGGCGATGTAAGGGACTCTTTGTTTCTGCGAAAGGCGCTGCAGGATGTGACTCACGTTTTCCACAGCGCAGGCCTGGTGTCCTATGCACCGCAGGACGAGGAGCTGCTAAAGCAGGTAAACATAGAGGGCACGGCCAACATGGTGGATGCATGCCTGGAATATCCGGGTATCAGGTTGTGCCACGTAAGCTCTATTGGTGCAGTAGGCCGTCCTAAGGGTGTTACAGTGTTAACAGAGGATAGCAAATGGGACCCGTCAGAAGATCACTCCGCTTACGCCAGTTCCAAGTATTGGGGCGAACTGGAAGTATGGCGTGGCATAGCCGAAGGGCTGCAGGCCGTAATTGTGAACCCCTCTGTTGTGCTTGGTCCCGCCGACTGGAACCGTAGCAGCACCCAGCTCTTTAAGTATGTTTACCAGGAGCGGCCATTCTATACCGGTGGCAGTGCTAACTTTGTGGACGTGCGGGATGTAGTGGAGGCTGTGCTGCGATTGGCCTTCTCGGATATATCAGGGGAAAGATTTATATTAAATGCCGAGCTCCTGAGTTTTAAGGACTTTTTCGAACAGGTGGCACGTTGCTTTAGTAAAAAAGCCCCCTCAACTAAAGTGCCACCGGCACTGGCGGAGGTGGTGTGGCGTTTTGAGCATGCGCGCGCATGGCTTACGGGTAGCCGTCCGCTCATCACAAAAGATACGGCGCGGGTAGCGGCAAAGAGTCATGTGTTCAGCAACGAGAAAATCTGCAGGAAGATAAACTTTGCATTCAGGCCGGTTTCAGAGTCAATAGTTTGGGTGTGCGAACAGCTGCGGCTGACCGCTTCAGAAGTGGACAGCCAGCCCGATAAATAAACTATTTGCACCATTAAAATGTAGTATGACAGAGGCTGAAATAAGCAGCTTGTTGGATATTGGAGATGAAAGAAAATTTTGAAGAACATAACGAGGAACTGGAATTAATACAGCGCTTCGAGCGGATGCTCGGCAGCAACGAGACTGTGTTTTTCGACCTGACTGATTTTGAATATATTATAGATCATTATACTGCCAACTTTGAATATAAAAAGGCCCTGGCGGCCTGTGATTCTGCCATTGCGCAGTACCCTTTTTCTACAGAGCTGCAGATAGACAAAGCACAGTTGCTGGCCATGGCTGGCAGCTTTGAGGACGCATTGGTGCTCATCAACCAGGTGGCGGAGGTAGACCCGGAGAATGCAGACGTGCAACTGACGCGCGGCATTATTTTTACGCAGCGCGGAGAGTTCCGGGAGGCGATTGATTATTTTAAGAAAGCCCTGGCTTTCGCATCGGATGACCGGGATGATATTTACTTTAATATCGGCCTGGCCTACCAGACCTGGGGCAAGTTCAGCTCGGCTGTTAAATACTATAAGAAATGTATTGAGCTGAACCAGGAGAATGAGGCAGCGATGCAGGAAGTGCTGTACTGCCTGGAGGTGACAAATACAATCAGCGAAAACGTACCCTTCTTTCAACAGTTTGTTGATAACGAGCCCTACTCGTCTGTTGCCTGGTTTAACCTGGGGAACGTGTACAACAAGATGGGGGCATACGACAAGGCCATTGCGGCGTATGAGTACGCCACCATTATTACGCCAGACTTTATCACCGCTTATAATAACATGGCTAACGCGCTCGTGTTCCTGGGCGATTTTCCAAAAGCCATAGAAGCATTCAGTGCCATGATAGAGCACGGAACACCTACGGCAGAGGCGTATTGCAACATTGGCGAGTGTTACGAAAAGCTGCAGCAGTGGGACCTGTCACGCCGGTACTACCAGAAATCCGTGGACCTGGACCCGGAGATGGACGAAGCCTGGTTTGGCATCGGGATGATACTGGATGCGCAGGGCAAGTGGTACGAAGCGGTGCACTTCTTTAAAAAGGCTGTGGAAATGTACGACGACAGCGCCGACTACTGGGTGGCACTTGCGGCGGCAGAGTACCATGTGGGCCATGTGGTGTCAGCTTTGGAAAGCTATGAGCGCGCTTCCGAAATCAGGCCCGATGACAAGGATATCTACCTGAACTGGTCTATCATCCTGTACGAACAGGGTAATTTTGAGGAAGCTACAGACATTATTTTAAATGCGATAGAAATACAGCCTAATGAGGCTGAGCTGTATTACAGGGCATGCGCCTATATGCTTTCGGCAGGAAAATACCGCGAAGCTTATAATTATCTGGAAAATGCGTTAATTTTGGACTTCGACAAGCACAAGCTGCTCTTCGAGTTCTTTCCTGAACTGGAGTCGCAGCGCGCTTTATCCCGGTTAATTGATCAGTATCGCAAATAGAAGTAGATGAATTATTCGCTGAATAGCATTCCGGAGCGTGAGCCGAAGCCACGTGAGCGTGGCTATACTATGGCCATGGACAAAGGCCTTAGTATAAGGGAAACCGAGGATTTCCTGGAAGTAGCCGGAGAATATGTAGACATTGTGAAGCTGGGTTGGGCCACCTCCTACGTGGTGCCTAACCTTCAGAAAAAGCTGGATGTTTACAGGGCCGCCGGTATACCGGTATACTTTGGAGGAACCCTGTTCGAGGCCTTCATTGTGCGTGACCAGTTTGAGGACTACCGCCGTGTGCTCGATAAGTACAAGATGACGTTTGCAGAAGTATCAGATGGTTCGCTTGAAATGAATCATGAAGAGAAGTGCGCGTACATCAGGACACTTTCAGAGCAGGTAACGGTGCTTTCGGAGGTGGGTTCTAAAGACGACCAGAAGATTATTCCGCCTTACATGTGGATAAGGCTAATGCAGGCGGAGTTGGATGCCGGTGCCTGGAAGGTAATTGGCGAAGCCCGTGAGGGTGGTAATGTTGGCCTGTTTCGCTCTACCGGAGAGGTGAGAAGCGGACTGGTAGAGGAAATTCTGACAAAGATTCCGTTTGAGAAGATTCTTTGGGAAGCGCCTCAGAAGGCACAGCAGGTATGGTTTATTAAACTGCTGGGCGCAAACGTGAACCTGGGAAACATTGCTCCAAGTGAAGTGATTCCGCTGGAAACAATCCGGTTAGGCCTGCGTGGCGATACCTTCAACCATTTCCTGGATATTAAAAAGCCTTGCTAAAAAGATAAAGCCAAAGCTCAAAATTATATAAATTGCCCGTCGGTGTGGCCGCACGGGCAATTTTGTTTTCAGGCCTCACCTGAAGTTGTTATCACTATATGCAAAGACGAACTTTAAGAGAGTACCTTTTGCTTTTCACAAAAGGAGTAGGCATGGGCGCCGCCGACATAGTGCCCGGGGTTTCAGGAGGTACTATTGCCTTCATCACAGGTATCTATGAGGAGCTGCTGGGCTCCATTCGTTCTGTAAACGGCGAGGCTATCCGGCTGCTGCTGCGCTTTCAGTTGGCAGACTTCTGGCGGCACATCAACGGCACCTTCTTAGTGGTGTTGCTGGCAGGTATCGGTTTTTCAGTAGGCTCACTTTCCCGTGTTATCCTGTTCCTGCTGGAGAACTACCCGGAGCTGCTCTGGTCGTTCTTTTTTGGGCTTATAGTAGCCTCGGCTTTGGTGGTGGGGAAAAAAATTACCCGCTGGACCCCTGGCGTCATACTATTCGGGTTGGTTGGGGCGGCTATTGCTTATTATGTTACCGTGGCCACGCCAACGCAAACACCGGAAGCTTACTGGTTCGTTTTCCTGTCCGGTGCCATCGCTATCTGTGCCATGATTCTTCCGGGTATCTCCGGTTCTTTTCTGCTGGTGCTGCTGGTAAAGTATGAGTTTATATTGAACGCGGTGAAGGAACTGCGGATAGGCATCATTGCCGTTTTTGGTTTGGGTTGTGTGGTGGGCATTCTTTCCTTTTCCCACGTGCTGAACTGGGCTCTCCGGAACTACTACAGCGCCACGATAGCCCTGCTGACAGGTTTTATGGTAGGCTCGCTGAACAAAGTGTGGCCCTGGAAAAAAACACTGGAGACTTACATCGACAGTCATGGTTTGCCAAAGCCGCTGGGGCAGGAAAAAGTGCTGCCTGGGGCCTACGAGTCCCTGACCTGGCAGGACGCTTACCTGCCTTATGCCATTCTGCTCGCAGTTTTTGGTTTCCTGCTCGTGTACCTTGTCGACCGCTACACGGATGACGATACTTCAAAAGCATAACAGCATGCGCAAATTCGGACTTATTGGCAAAAAGCTTGGCCATTCCTTCTCTAAGAAGTACTTCACAGAAAAGTTTGAGCGTGAGGGGATACAGGACGCCCAATACGAACTGTATGAGCTGCCGGAGGCGCGGGAGCTGAAGTTGCTGCTACAGCAGGAGCCGGAACTGGTAGGCCTGAATGTTACAGTGCCTTATAAAGAAGATGTAATTCCGCTGTTGGATGAACTGGATGAAGCTGCTGCGAAGATAGGCGCTGTCAATACCATCAGGATAAGCGAGGGCAAAACCAAAGGCTTCAATACCGACTATATCGGGTTTAAGAGCACCCTAGAGGAGTTTTATCCCGAAGCTGAACGAAAGCAGGCGCTTGTGTTGGGTACAGGTGGTGCCGCCAAGGCCGTTTGGGCTGCCTTGGATGCGCTTCAAGTTCCCTTCAGATCTGTATCACGCAACCCGGCAGCGCAGGAGCTAAGCTATGGACAGCTGACGCCAGATTTGCTTCAGGATTATAATCTAATTATCAACACTACCCCGCTGGGCATGCATCCGCATACTGAATCTTTGCCTGAACTGCCTTACGAAGCACTGACGGAGCAGCACTATCTATATGATTTAGTTTATAATCCGGAGCAAACGCTTTTTCTTGAAAAAGGGGCCATCGTAGGCGCTCAGGTACACAATGGCTTAAATATGCTGTATCGGCAGGCCGATGCAGCCTGGTCTATCTGGAATGTTTGACATGGAATAGTGCAAATATATTTTTCTTTATAGTGCTGATTTACTGCAACTCCGAACAGTGTTGTTCTCGTAGAATGTCCAACGAAAGAATTTGGAGAGATGACACAGTTAAACGCTATAAAGCAGAAAACACACGCTATCAACACAGAGATTTACGCCTTGTACCTTTCATTCCTCGATAACCGCGTGAAGTGGTATGTGCGTGTGCTGTTAGCCCTGGCCATTGGCTATGCTATCAGCCCTGTAGATTTCGTGCCTGATATGACAGCTGTTTTCGGTTACCTGGACGATGTGGTGATAGTGGCTGCAGGCTTTAGGTTTTCCTATCAGCTACTGACGAAAGAAGTACGGCAGGAGGCGCAGCTTAAAGCGTATGAAGATATGAACAGCCATACACCAACGTCGGCTGTTGCACTTAAAGTAGTGAGTTATGCCTGGCTGCTGCTGTTTTCACTGCTGCTGGTATTTTGCTACAAACTGCTGCATATGCATGCTCTGTAACCTAGTATACCAGGTTATAAAGCTAAGAGAAGCCTCCCGGTTTGGGAGGCTTTTTTCTTTCCCCCCCCTTTTCTTGTTGCTGCTGCCTTTGTCTGTATTGTGTTTTCTTACCTGTAGATGTACTTCTTTGTTATAAATAATGTGTGTTAGGATATAAATATATTTAGCAACATGATGTTATAACTGTTAAAATTTGCCATATCTTTACCACACATTCCAAGCTATCTGAATAACAGATGCGCAGGCCATGAACTGCGAAGAAAAAATATTTTCAGAGGCTTGCAACCATTCCTTCTCCACAGGAATCATGTGAGTGTGTAGGGCAAAATAACAGGCAGTTTTTGAAGCTATTCAGTAAACCTAAGTCAGATGAGGACAAGCTCATAGAGGGGTGCATCGCGGGCAAACGCGAGGTGCAGCGGCTCCTGTATGACCTTTATTCAAAGAAAATGATGGCGGTTTGCCTGCGCTATGCCCCTACCACATTTGAGGCTGAAGACATTATGCAGGAGGCGTTTGTAAAGGTGTTTTCCAATATCGGCAACTTCAAGCGGGACTGCCCGCTGGAGTTCTGGATAAGGAAGATAATGGTGAACACAGCCCTGAAGCACCTGCGCGGCAAGCAACTGCTTACAGTGTCGCATGAGGCGGAGGAAGTGAGCAACCTGCCTTCCGAAAGCTTCAGCCTGACAGGCTACACTCTGGACGAACTGCTTAGTATGATTCAGAGCCTTGCTCCCCGCTATCGAATGGTGTTTAACCTGTATGCCATAGAGGGCTACAACCATAAAGAGATAGGGGAGATGCTGGGCATCTCGGAGGGTACCTCTAAATCACAGTATTCACGTGCGAGGGCCATACTGCAGGGTATGATTTCCCGCCAGGAAAATAACTATGAGGAACATGTCATCAGCAGCTAACGATAAGCGCGGCAAACTCGAAGAGGAGTTTTCTGGCCGCATGTACGATGCTGAGGCGTCTCCGTCTCAGAATCTTTGGGACCGCATCGACCATGAACTGACGGTGCAGGAAAATGGTGCATACAAGAAGCGCGCGGCATTTTACCGCCAACTGGCCGCTGCCTGTATCACGCTCCTGCTGTTGGCAGGCGGTGTCGGGGTATGGTACTTCAACAGTCCTGCTGCTACTGAACAAAGTTTGGCTACTGTAGCACCTGCCACTGATCCAGGCCCGGCAACTAATTTAAGTGCCCCGGCCGGAGAAGCAGGCGCAGTAACAGCCACAGCAAATGCGGGAGAAGAAGGGGCCTTGCCTGCTCCTGGCACTACAATCCTGGACACGGAGGCACCGGCACCAGCGGCTTCTGCCATGACGGCAAGGACTTTTAACCACACCACAGCAGACATAAATGGCAGTGCAGCAACTGGCAGGGCAGCAGTACCTCAGGCTGATACGGGGAGCGATCCTGTTACAGAAACAGCTGCAGGTTCCTTCCCTTTAGCAGCAACTGAAAAACCGGAAGCTGCGGAAATTGAAAAGCCGCTAAGCCTGGGCAGGTCTTTGAGGCAGACAATAGCGACGCTTTCGGCCACAGAACAAAGGGCGGGCAGTAACAATGGCATACTACAGCAGTCTGTTGCTGCCACAGGAGCCGAAACCAAAGCTACCGACGATTTCAAAAAGCTGAATGAGCAGGTCATGGCGCAAGCCAGGCGGGTGGAAGAGGAGCAGAAAGCGCTCTTACTTGCCCTTCATGAGGACGCAGCAGGTAAGCAAAATTCAAAAAAAGAAAAGGCGGAGGGTGATAACCGCTGGTCTTTAGGGATGGCTTATGCGCCGGGCTACTTCGACCAGAATATTGGGCTCTCCAACCAGATGATGGGTGCCGCCAGTGACCAATTCAGCCTGATGCGCAGTTCTTCCGCCACCTCCATCTCCTCTCTTTATATGGAAGAAGCGCGCGAAGAATATGCAGAAAATACAGATCCGGGTTTTTCCTTCGGGTTTGAAGCAAAGGCAGGTTTTAAATTAGCCAGAAAGCTGAAGCTCCTGACAGGACTAGGCTTCCTGCAAAACACAGCACGTTCGAGTTCCAGCTACATTATACAGCAGTTCTGGGGGAACACTTTTGCCGCTGGGTACAAATCGAACGGGCCTTCCACCGTGTTCATTCCCTCCATCAGGTCCAGCTTTGCCACAGATTCTTTGTATGTAGCCAAAACACCGGAGTACAAGGTAAACCACCGCTACCGCTACCTGACGGTTCCTGTGGGCCTGCAGTATGAAGGCAACATAGGCAAAGACTGGTTCTGGTACGGTGGCGCAGGCGTTGCGGCAAACATACTCATGCAGACCACTATTCTTGCCTCTTCTTCGGAGGTAAAAGATGTGGATTATGATTTAAATGACAATTCTCCCTTCCGCAAGCTACAATGGTCTGGAAATATGTCCGGAGGAGTAGGTAAGCGGTTGGCCGGCAACATGTCGGTTACGGTGGGGCCAGAGTTCAGGGGTTATTTTAACACCCTTCTTGCTGAGCCGGAGAATGCCCAGGCACCACAAGGTAAACCTTATGCTGTGGGTCTGAACATGGCTGTGAACTACGAGTTGAATAGCGGAAAAAAAGCAAGATAATTTTTTGTGCGCTTGCAACCCTTCTAACAGAAGGCGGGTCATCAGGATGAGGATACAACAACAAATGGGTACATAAAAACAAACTAGCTGCTACTGCCATGAATGCCATCCGCGATGTTTTCACAGCCCTGAACATTGTAATGCAACAGAATCTGTATGGTTGGTATGTGCTCCTGGGGCTGCTGGCCTTTACACTGCTGGGCTAAAGGCAGAAGCGCTTTTCCAGAGTATTTGAATTTAATCTGCTCTACATTTTATAAGCTATGAAAAAAACTGTCTGGAGGTTGTGGTGCCCGGAAGGGTGCCACGCCTTAAGATAGTACCGATTGCCTTAGTCAAAATAAAACTATGAAAAGCTTCCTCTGTATCGTGATTCTTTACCTCTGCCTGTCGGTGCTGGTAGTGAGCTGTACGGAGAATGAACCGGCTCCTACCTGTATGGAGGCAGAGGTAATAGGTCCGGATAACTGCCAGACCGGGTGGTATATCCTGAAGCTGGAGGAGGATGCTACTCTGGCTGGAAGCAAAAGCAACCATTACATCGGGCAGCTGAACGGGGGCTATGTAACGGCCAGAAACCTGCCGGAGGAGTATCGGGAGCAAGGAAACCGGCTGAAGCTGACGTTGGAGTTAGATGAGGGGCCGACACAGATTTGCCCCGCTATTTATGTCATATATCCGGCCGTCCGGGTGGTGCGCGTGTGTGAGCAGGCGAACTTTTGATGCATGATACCTGCAGTTTTATTATTAGTGATTATTGTTTGTTGATTAAATGGTTGATTTAAGCAGAAGGCCTGTCATTTATTGGCAGGCTTTTCTGCTTTCAGGGTATGTTTGCCTGGTAGGAGTGCCTGTGCAAAGCCTTGCAGGGCAGAGGGAGTACAGCAGACTATAAACAGGTGAAATAAGCAGCATTTGACATCAATTTTAAAGAGGATGCTGTGCAATATCTGGTAGGGAAAGAAGTTTAGTATAGGACATTATCTTTCTGATAGCGAAAATATAGTGTTATATTTGGGGCTGAAAAAAGTACATTCTTTGTAGAAGCGTTTTGTGGCAGTTCGTTAAAGCGCCTTTTCTGTTTGTCAGCGGCTATTGCCTGAGGCTGAAATAGATAAAGTTTCAGTACACGCCGCACTACCTTTCGAGCCAATTAGAGGATGAATCTGTTTACAACAGTATTAAACTATGCAATTTTTAAGTAAAAACGCACCCTTGCGAAATAAACTAACACTGTTCTTTTGCTGCTGCCTGGCGCTTGCCTCCTGCGAGGACCCTAACGAACTGGGTGTGGGGCTGGTAGATGATAATATTTCCGGAAGGTACATCGACACATTGACTGTAAATGTATCTACGGTATACCTGGACTCGCTGGCAACATCAAACCAGGGTACCATGCTGGTGGGGCAATACACTGCACCTTATAGCGGAACACTCCAGTCGAACAGTGTTTTTCCGCTTACCCTGCCCAGCACATGGACCGTTGCAGAAGATGCTGCTTATGACTCCCTGAAGCTGATTATGCCACTGGGCGGTTATTACTACGGAGATACAACGCAGGCCCAGACTCTGGAGGTGTACAGGCTTCAAAGCGATGTAAGAGCCAGAAGGCTGAGCCCGTACTTCTTCAATGAACAGCCTGCTTCTTTCTTTTATGCTGAAAATGCACTTTACAACGTCAGCAAGGCAGTTGCCGCGCCAGAACCCTTGGTATCTTTTACCTATACACCAAGGCCGGTCAGCAAAGATACGCTCAACATCCCGCTGCCTGATGAGTTAGGGCAGGAGTGGATCAGCCTGAAGAAGGCAGGAGACAGCAGGCTAACAGATGCGACCAGCTTTTTTAACTATTTTAAGGGGCTGAAACTTGTGAGCAATGGAGGGAGTGCTGTTATTGGCTTCCCGGTGCCCGCTGCAAAAGTACGCCTGTATTACTCTGAAACATCGAACGGCAACAAAGTAGCGAGAACAAAAGATTTCCCTATATCCACCGCAGCCCTACAGTACAACCAGATAGCAACCGATGTAGAGGGTACTGCACTGGAAGGCCTGGAAAGAGGTGGCAGCGCACTTCCAGCAGCACAAACAGGCAATGTAAGCGTAACGCAGGCTGGTGCCGGCCTTATGATAAAGCTGGACTTCCCATACCTGAACGACCTCAGAACGCAGTTGTCGCCAGACCTGATCAATCATGCTGTGCTGGTGGTGGAGCCGCTGCAAAATACAACACAACACCCTTATCCTGTTCCGGCAACGCTGTCGCTTTTCAGAACAAACAGGACCAATGTGCCGCTAAGGCCAGTTCCAAGCAATACCCTTGATGAAAACAGTGTGCCGCTGGGGGCAAACTATGTTGAGGCGAATAACCGGTATGAGTTTAATGTTACGTCTTATGTTATCCAGCAACTAAAGACAGAGAACACTACAGGGAACGCCTTGTTTCTCGCACCTCCCACGGCTACTTACCTAAAGGATGTGAGCAGGCTGGTGGTTGGCGGACCACAGAGCGTTAAGTTGAAAATCTATTACACTACTATTAAATAAGAATTACGGGGCTATGATTTACCTTTTAAAGAACATGCGCCTGCTAACAAGCCTTTTTCTCTTGTTAACCGTGTGTGTGTTTACATCGTGTGACAGCGAAGAAGTACTGCTTGGTAACTGGGTACGCCAGTCTGATTTTGCCGGAGCAGCGCGTACCGGCGCCGTAGCCTTCACCATCAACGGGAGAGCGTATGTGGGTACTGGCTTCGATGGCATGAACCGCTTAAACGACTTTTGGCAGTATAATCCGGATACTGATACATGGAACAGAATGGCTGATTTCCCTGGTGTGGCCCGAAGCGGCGCAGTTGGTTTTGCAGCAAACGGCAAAGGTTATATAGGTACCGGCTATAACGGATCCAGTAACCTGAAAGACTTCTGGGAGTATGATCCGGCTGCAAATACATGGACGCAGATTGCTGACTTTCCTGGCACTGCCCGCTATGGTGCTGTGGCCATGGCACTGGAAAACAAAGGCTATGTAGCGGCTGGATACGACGGTAGCTACCGCAAAGATTTCTGGCAGTATGATCCTGCTTCAGGTGCCTGGACAGAGAAAACAGAGCTTTCTGGTGCAAGACGTGTAAATGGTTATGCCTTTGCCGTAAACGGTAAGGGGTATATAGGAGGCGGACTCAACAATGGTATCCTGGAAGCTGATATCATGGAGTACAACCCTGCTACAGACACCTGGCGCAACCTGCGCAGCCTGAATTCGGCGGAGCGCTCAGGAACAAACTATCCTACTCCGCGCATGAATGCCACTGTGTTTGTGCTAAACAACAGAGCCTATTTAATTGGAGGCACAAAGGTGAATGATTTAGGTGGCGGGAATTTGCAGTCCTCTCCAACAAATGCGTCTGCACAGACCGATGCATGGGAGTTTGACCCTGCCTCCGATACCTGGCGCAGGCTCGATGACTTTACACGCATAGGCAGAGAAAGTGCAGTAGCGTTTGCTATCGACGACTTTGGCTATGTTGGTCTGGGGCGAAACGGTACAGTGCTGTCCAGCCAAATCTGGCAGTATGGTGCCCCCAGAAGTGGTAATTAAGCAGTACTGCTTATAATATATGTATAACAGCAAAGCCTGCCCTGAGAGCAGGCTTTGCTGTTTTTACACTTCTTAAAGGGCGTACGTACTTTGGGTACAACTATCGCAAAAGCATAAACTTACTGCCTGCTTTTGATGTTATAGTATATCGATACTTATCCGTAATAACGACGAATGGATTTTCAGTTAACATCAGAATTTAAACCAACCGGCGATCAGCCGAAAGCGATACAACAACTAACCGAAGGCATCTTAAACGGAGAGCCGGCCCAGGTGCTCTTAGGTGCCACCGGTACCGGTAAAACCTTCACCATGGCCAACGTTATCCAAAACGTGGGCAAGCCAACGCTGGTGCTTTGCCACAACAAAACACTGGCGGCGCAGCTATATGGCGAGTTTAAGCAGTTCTTCCCCAACAATGCTGTAGAGTATTTTATCTCTTACTACGACTACTACCAGCCGGAGGCCTACATTGCTTCGTCGGATGTATTCATAGAAAAAGACTTGGCTATTAACGAAGAGATTGAGAAGCTTCGTTTGCATACTACTTCTGCGCTGCTTTCGGGCCGCCGCGACATTGTGGTGGTGGCATCGGTGTCCTGCATCTACGGTATTGGTAACCCGGAAGAGTTTGGAAAGAACGTGCTGTACCTCGCTCCCGGCCAGCGCTACAGCCGCAACAACCTCCTGTATACTTTTGTGCAGATCCTGTACAGCCGCACCGAAGCGGAATTCACACGTGGAACATTCCGGGTGAAGGGCGATACTGTGGATATTTTCCCGGCCTATGCCGACTTTGCCTACCGGCTGTATTTCTTTGGAGACGAGCTGGAGGCAATCCACCGCATCGACCCACAGTCTGGTAAGAAGCTGTCGGATGAGAAGGCAATTTCACTGTACCCGGCCAACCTTTTTGTTACTGGGAAGGACACGCTGAACCAGGCCATCCATGAAATCCAGTACGACATGGTGGCGCAGCACGATTACTTCTTGAAAGAAGACAGGCCTACAGAAGCCAAGCGTATCAAGGAGCGCACCGAGTTTGACCTGGAGATGATACGCGAACTGGGCTACTGCTCCGGTATCGAGAACTACTCCCGCTATTTCGACCGCCGCGCCCCGGGTGCACGGCCCTTCTGTTTGCTCGATTACTTCCCGGACGACTTTATGATGGTGATTGACGAGAGCCACGTAACCGTGCCGCAGGTGCGGGCCATGTGGGGCGGCGACCGTTCCCGCAAAGTGGCCCTGGTGGAATATGGCTTCCGTTTGCCTGCCGCCATGGACAACCGCCCGCTCACCTTTAATGAGTTTGAGAGCCTGATGCACCAGGTGGTGTTTGTAAGCGCCACGCCCGGCGATTATGAGATTCAGAAATCAGAAGGTGTGATTGTGGAGCAGATTATACGCCCTACCGGTCTGCTGGACCCTGTAATAGAAGTGCGGCCAAGCACCAACCAGGTAGATGACCTGCTGGACGAAATAGACGAGCGCGTGAAAGAAGGTGCGCGCGTGCTGGTGACCACGCTGACAAAACGCATGGCCGAAGAGCTGACCAAGTACCTCGACCGCCTCAACATCAAGGCCAAGTACCTGCACTCTGAGGTAAAGACGCTGGACCGCGTGGAGATTCTGCGGGAGCTACGAATGGGTACTATCGATGTGCTGGTGGGTGTAAACCTCCTGCGTGAGGGACTTGACCTGCCGGAAGTAAGCCTGGTGGCGATACTGGATGCCGACAAAGAAGGCTTCCTGCGCGACCAGCGCTCGCTGATACAGACCATGGGTCGCGCAGCCCGTAATGAGAAAGGCAAAGTAATCATGTACGCCGACCGTATGACAGGCTCGATGCAACGGGCGATTGACGAGACAAACCGCCGCCGCGCCACGCAGATTGCTTACAACGAAGAGCATGGCATTACGCCTCGCACCATCCTGAAGTCGAAAGACGAAATATTTGAACAGACATCGGTTGCCGATGCCAAGAAGAAAGAAGTGAAGATGTATGCCGGTGCTGAGGAAGTGTCGCTTGCTGCCGAACCTGTGATACAGATGATGAAGCGCGATGAACTCGAGAAGCTTATCAAGAAAACAGAAAAGCAGATGGAGGCTGCCGCCAAAGACCTTGACTTCCTGCAGGCAGCCAAGTACCGCGATGAGCTGACAGAACTTCGGAACCTGCTGAAAACAAAGCGGGAGTAGCAGTAGATTTTATCTTAATTAACAGGAAGCGGAGTGATGAGCCATCAAGGTACATCACTCCGCTTTTATTTTCGGGCAAATAGCCTGAGTGCTTAAAGAAAGCAGGATATCTTGCCTCTGGGCTGTTATCTTCACGGCAAATACCAAGCACATGCCTTATCCTGATTCAAATGATTTTACTTTTCGTGCCGGTACTCCCGAAGATGCCTCCTTGCTGGCTGATTTAGGCTGGCGCACGTTTGAAGAAACCTTTGCCGCCTACAACAAGCCCGAAGACATGGCTGCTTTCCGGCCTACCATGTACAGCCCTGAGCTGCAGGCTGCCGAATTAGCCGATCCCGAAACCGCATTTATTCTTGTAGAAGTGGCGGGGGAGGCCATAGCTTACTTGAAACTAAACAGCAGTCCGGCACCAGCAGCCATACAGGCAGTTCGCCCGCTTCAGATTAACCGCCTCTATATCACCAGCGCCTGGACAGGCCGTGGCCTGGGTGACCAACTCATGCAGCTGAGCATAGCAAAAGCCCGTCAGCAAAACCACGATGTGGTGTGGCTAACCGTGTGGGAGCATAACGAACGTGCCAAACGGTTCTATCAAAAGTACGGCTTCCGGGAAGTAGGCGAACTGGAGTTTGTGCTCGGGCAGGACGTGCAACGCGATTTATACATGCAACGGGAGGTTTAGCTTCCATGCAGGCAAGGCAGCGGTTGTATGTCAGGTATTTGCCTAAGTTTCTTATATTGTATTTAGCTTATCTGTTTCTAAGTTTTATCTCGCAGACGATGTTAGCAGAATGGCAAAGAAACCCTATACATAGTGCCCATAGCCGTATGTACAAGTATATCCACAAGTTGGCCCTTTTAGAAAATTTCAAGAAGTATAAGTTCAGATGATTCGTACATTATCAAATCCTGTATCTTCTTACTTCCGATGATAGGCAAAGCGCTGAAAGGAAGAAGACCTACATATTAAATGTGCAACATGGTTCAGCCGTAACCCTTGCTATTGCTGGACTTCTCATACACATCGCCGTTACAGTAAAAACTATCTCAAACTTCTATCCAATATGAAACAACACAACATCATAACAACATGCTTAAGCGCAGCACTTATCCTGTTTCTGCCTGCATTGCTTTCAGCACAAATCACGGACAAAGCCTCTATTGTGGTAAAGGGAGCGCAAGTGGAGAAGCTGGGGGAAGGGTACTCCTTTACCGAGGGACCGGCAGCAGACACGGAGGGCAATGTTTATTTCACAGATCAGCCTAATGATAAAATTATCCGCTGGTCAGCGGGTACGGGTGAACTGAGCGTTTTCTCAGATAAAACCGGGCGCTCCAACGGGCTGTACTTCGACGAAAAGAGTAACCTGATTGCCGCTGCAGATGAGAAGAACCAATTGTGGTCTTTTGACAAGGCAGGAAACCCAACCGTGCTGGTTGAGGACTTTGAAGGGAAGTTACTCAACGGGCCAAACGACATCTGGATTGCACCTGATGGCGGCATGTATATTACGGACCCGCTGTACAAGCGGGATTATTGGACCCGGGACCCGCAAATGCAGCAGGATGGCCAGCACCTGTATTACCTGAGCCCTGACAGGACCCGCATGCGTAGGGTGGATGAAAGCCTGAAGCAGCCAAACGGCATTATAGGTACCCCGGACGGGAAGAAGCTGTATGTAGCTGATATAGGAGCAGGCAAAACCTATGTGTACGACATCATGAAAGATGGTACACTTACAAACAAGACCCTCTTTGCGCCCATGGGTTCCGATGGCATGACCATCGACAACAAAGGGAACATTTACCTCACCGGAAAAGGCGTCACCGTATTCAGCAAAGAGGGCGAACAGATTGCCCACATTCCCATTGATGAAAACTGGACGGCCAACGTAACTTTCGGCGGTAAAGACCGCAAAACATTATTTATAACAGCGATGGATTCTGTTTATGGGGTAAAAATGAAAGTAAAGGGGGTGAAGTAGCTTCATTCCCTTTACCTCTCATCTTCAAGTAAATTATTCGGAATACTACATACCGCACCTGCTCTGCTGCGCGAATGCTATAAGAGCAGCAGTCCTTTTTCACGTAGTTCAAACCAGCTGGGGGAGCTCAGGAACTCGGCAAAGCTGAGGTGTGCGTCTGCCGGGAAGCTTTCCTCCAGTTGCTTTAGGAGTACTGCTTCTGTATTATCAGTGCCAACCTTCTGGAGCACGTCAAACACCCACTGGCCGATGCTGGCGGTTGTCTTCACCTGGAAATCCTCTCCCTTTTCATAGAAGGTCAATACACAGCGCTCTATGGTCTGGCCTTTTTTAGCCATCATGGTAAATTCTATTTCCGGCTGGTTGCCCAGCCACAGTACGCGGGCGTTACGGCGCTCGGCGTCAGGCTTCGGAGGCTGCTGAATCGCTTTGTAAATAACATCAGGGCGGAGCTTTACACGTGGAACTTTAAAATCGAACCAGAAGGAAAGCGGCTGCTCCAGGCCAATGCCGTGCATGTAGTTATAAATGGCTTTCGCCAGCCCCGGCCCGAACAGCTCGTGGTCAGTGCCGGTTGGGTCGTCGTGCCAGAGGTCGTTTTTTGCAAAAGGGCCTTCCTCCGGACCTACTTTCACCACGCCATACTTCTCCGGGTTCTTCCCCACGGGGCTGTGCGCCGTCATGCTAAAGCGGTGCCAGTAGCCGGATTGAATGACGTTATTAACAAACAACTGCCGCACCACCTCCAGTGAATCGATGGTTTCCTGGGCAGTTTGCGTCGGGAAGCCATACATGAGGTAGGCGTGCACCATAATGCCTGCCTGCGTGAAAGCATCTGTTACACGGGCCACCTGGTCAATGCTCACCCCTTTTTCCATCAGCGCCAGTAACCTGTCAGAAGCCACTTCCAGGCCACCTGACACGGCAATACAGCCGGAGGCAGCAAGCAGGCGGCAGAGGTCCGGCGTGAAAGTTTTCTCAAAGCGAATATTTCCCCACCACGATATTTTCACGCCCCGCCGGATCAGCTCAATGGCCATGTCGCGGAGTGGGGCAGGAGGGGCTGCCTCGTCTACAAAGTGGAAGCCGGTTTGCCCGGTCTGGGCAATAATCTGCTCTATGCGGTCTACCAGCAGGGTAGCCGGGGCCACTTCATAACGGTTAATGTAATCGAGGGTAATATCGCAGAAGGAGCAGCGCTTCCAGTAGCAGCCATGGGCAATCGTCAGTTTATTCCAGCGGCCGTCGCTCCAGAGGCGGTGCATCGGGTTAATCACGTCTATCACCGAAAGGTAGTCCTGCAGGCGCAGGTCGCTGTAATCAGGGGTGCCTACTTCTGTGTGTGGCACGTTCGGGTCGGTGCAGCTGTTCATGTACTGCACCTCGCCCTCCTGTAGCAGGAACGTGCGCTGCAGCTGGTCCTGCGGGCGCTGCCTCTGCAGGTGCTCCAGCAGTTTCAGCCATGGGCCTTCCCCGTCATCCAGCGTCACAAAGTCAATGTACTGAAAGAGGCGGGGCTCCCGCAGGCTGCGCAGCTCCGTGTTGGGGTAGCCGCCCCCCATAGACGTTTTAATGTGCGGGTACTTCTGCTTAATATATTGTGCCATCCGCAGGCCGCCGTACAGGTTGCCGGGGAAAGGAATAGAAAAGCCCACTATATCAGGTTGCACCACCTGTAGCCGCTCTTCCAGAAGGGCCAGTAGTATCTCATCTACCAGGTTCGGAGTTTCCTGAAGCGCCTCCTCCAGCGGATCAAAATGCGTTGCCGACATGGCCAGGCTATCAGCGTAGCGGCTGAAGGCAAAATAGGGGCACACGGTTTCCTTTATCAGGTCGCCGAGGTCCTCTAAGTACAGGGTAGCCAGGTAACGTGCCCTGTCCGTAATGCCCATGCTGCCGAAAGCCCAGTCAATATCCTCTACCTGGTCGAAGCGCGATGCCTCCGGTAAAAAGCGACTGAAGGAAATCTGTTGAGCTAGTGTGTTATCCTTGTTCTGCAAAAAGCGGATAACAGGTTCTATTGTCTGTAAATATTCACGCTTGAGGCGCAGCATCCGCAGGCTGTTATCAGAAAGTTCATAGTCGCCTCCCTCTATGGCTCCAAATATCTGTTGCAGCCCCTTTCGTGTGAACATCCGTAACACAAGCTCAATGCCCATATCAGCCTGCGTCACCTGGTACCCGCGGCCGTTTAGAAAGCCCTTTAAATAGGCTGTGGCAGGATAAGGGGTGTTCAGTTGCGTAAGCGGTGGGGTAATGAGCAGGATGGATGGCTTCTCCAAAATAAATTCAGCTTTATAATTTAAAGGCGGTATGTAATTTCAATGGCAAAACTACACATAAAAGTGCAAATCTGTGTGCTTGCTGCTTACCTCCAACAGCCAGTATTACGGGCTGGTTCAACATGTGTAAAATATGTAAAGGGATAGCATAATAAATCTAATATATACTTATTTAAATATATATTATAAAAACTTTTATATTATAGAAAATAGTTTATATTTGTTGTAGCCAAACAAATGGTATAATAGTCATATTGTTGCACTACCCTGATACACCTTATAGAGAACACATATATACCCTTGATATGTACTCCTGGAAAAACTTACAGATGATAATAACAGTTGTCCTGCTGGGCCTGGCAGCTGCCTGTTCACTTTTTAAACAGGAAATAGAGGTGCAGCAAAAATTCGAGCTGCGCATCGATCAGCCTGTTGAAGGTGCCTTGCAGTTTTCTGTGCAGAAGGATGTGGACACTAATACAGCGGAAGTAAGAAGATATGCCAATGATATGGACAGCTTTGTGATCAGGAAGCTAACTTATAAGGTAAAAGACTTTGTTGGAAGCGAAGAGCCTTTTGTTTCCGGAACAATTGAATTCGCTCCTACCGGCAGCAGTGAGTTTACTGTGCTCAGCGCCATTACTGGTTTACACCTGAAGGAAATGGCGGAACACGACCAGGAAAGCACCATTATTTTGCCTGAAAGCGCAGTAGAAGAAAAACTGACGCAGCTTTTAAAGCAGGGTGCGCCTGTTACTTTCCGCCTGAACGCCATTGCGAATAACAGCCCCCTGGCTGCCACCCTGCTGGTAAGTATCGACGCCCTGATGACGGTAGATATGTAGGCAGCTCTGCCAAAGCCCTGTATTTTAAAACACAAAAGCCTGCGGATGTTATCTGCAGGCTTTTTTCTTACCGTGTATTGCTGTTGCTTCCTGACTACCACTTTGCTACCCTGTTCACAAGGGTATCTACAGCAGGCACAATCGCCAGCTTTGCGGCCGATATCATCACAAAAAACACAAAGAAACTGCGCAGCCACCTGAAGATAAAATCGGAGGTGAAACCAAAGACATAAATCTCTAAGGCTGAAGCCAAAAGAAGGCTGACAGCGGCTATTATAATTAGCTGCCGTTTAAGCTGCGGTGTCAGGAGCTGTTTTCTCATAAACTATTTATTAACTGCGCAATTTACAGCACCAGGTACCACAATCGGAAATCAGGAGTGACCTTTTTGGGCCTCTTCCTCCTCTTTCTGTGGACCACTTTTAGCCGCACCCTGTTCTGTGCCGGGTTGTGGAGGCGGCGTTTGCTTGTCCTGTCTTACCTTTTCTACATCCGACGAGTCATCCTTCGTTGTTTCCTGCATAGGGGCATTCTGCTTGTTCTCTTTCATATCTTTATTTTTGGTTAACTATACAAGGTGTACGGTGCCCGTGCCCCGGCGGTGTCGGGTTTTTAACAATAAGGTGGTTTCAGACGTACATGAAAGGGCCGGCTGTTCGTAAAACAACCGGATTTTAATTTATTAACCGGAAATCAACGAACTATATGAATACGAAAAAGATAAAAACAACCATACTCTCTTTAGCCGTAACTGCCATCACCACTTTCAGCCTGGCCGCCTGTGATACAGGTACAAACCCGGGTGAGACAAACGTGGAGCGCAGTGACGTACGAAAGGAAGGGGCAATGATAGGGGACGAAAATGAAGGTGTTTCCCGTTATGACACCGCACATGCTGATATGGAGCGCCATTATGACCATGCCGACCATGAAAACCACGGAGACAATAAGACGGGGGCCGTGCATGCCGGTGATGGGAAAGGCAGTGGCGTAGAACGAGACGAGGTGGATCAGTAAAAATCATAGTTTATAAACCAGCAGCGCCTGCTCCCGAAAAGGGGCAGGCGCTGCTGGTTTATGAGGTCAGATAAGGGCTAGTTAAAGACAAAGCCGTTCGGGGCAATGCCTGCCCGAAACTCACCTACTTTTGTGCCGTCCGGTCTGTAGATATATACTGTTCCATCGCCGGTAAAACCGTTTGGATCACCGCCATAGATATAACCGTTATCCGGATCTACGCCCAAGCCATAAAAGCTGCGGTCTATGATAGGGGTAGTGGGAAGGCTGGTAGCGGTGATGCTCTGCTCAAAGGTGCCGCCATCGTAAGTAAAATACAACCTGTCTCCGCTGTCATTGATAGCCAGGTTTCCCGGCTGGCTCTGGTTGCTGCCGAAAGTATAGGTCTGTACGTCTTGCGTGCCTGCCGTAATCATGCTTAGTGCGCCAGCTGTTGTCTGCGAGTAATCTATAGCTGTCCAGTCCGGGGTATAGGAAACTTTACCAGCACTCAGAACCCAGATGTTGTTGTTGCGGTCTAGAGCAAGGCTTTTTGGTACATCTGAAACAGGAATCGTACTCTCTACCGCGTCAGTAGCCGTGTTGATAACAATAACAGTGTTGCTGCCGCTGTTGGCTACGTAAAGCTTGTCGCCTGCTATCAGGAGTTGCTCTGGCTGTATGCCCACCTCAATTGTGTTAGTAACAGTGTAGGTGCTCAGGTCGATAACTGATACACGGCCAGTCGAACCGCTGTAATCCACGGTTTCCGTAACGTAGCCCTTCTGGTTGTTAAGTGCTTCGAAGTAGCGGGGCAACTGCAGGCCTTCTATCACGCCAACTGACTTAAAAGTACTGGCGTTCACCACCTCAATCTTATTGCTGTTGTTCGCCACAATAAACGCCCGCTCACCCTGGATATCCATATCCTGAATGACATCACCTAGCAGCTGTCCGTTGTTTTCTTTGGCGAAAATACCGTTTTGTACTTGCTGTGAATTGGTATTATAGTAGGAGACAGAGCCATTTGACTGTGTAAAGTTGCCTTCGTTGGTCACAAATACACCATCCTCTGCATATGCTCCGCTTGGGCCATCGCTGTCGTTATCGCAACTGGTAAAGGCAAAGGTGCTGGTAAGTAAAGACGCAGCTACAATTAGACTGCGAAACATGTTGAACTTTCTCATTTGAATCATTTAGAATATATAGTTTAAGGAATAATAAAGCGTAAGCTAAAGGTGTACCCCCTGGGCGGCATGGCCCGGGAAATCATCGTCTGGTACGCTGCATTGGTTACATTATCAGCGCGAAGCGTCAGGATAAGGGTATTCTGGTGGAGCTGCAGTTTTTTACTCAGAGCCAGTTGCAGCAGCAGAAAATCGTCTAAGCTGGTTGTTTCGGAGTTGCTGGTGTAGCGCAGGCCGGTGTAATTCAGATTGCCCAGCACAGACCAGCCGCGGTGATTTGCCTCTGTAGCAAAGATGGCTTTGTGCAGCGGCACGTACATCAGCTGTTTACCCTTGTCGCCCCTGCCTTCATACACTGCTACCTGCTTGGAGGAGGTGTAGGTATAGCCGGCGGTGCTACTCAGCTTTATGTCGCCAAGGGTAGCAGTAGCGGTACTGCTGAGTTCCAGGCCTTGGGAGCGCACTTTCTGCAGGTTAGTCGGACGCCAGTTTCCGGTGTAATCCGGTGCCCACTGTATCCAGTCGTCAATCAGCATGTGGTAAAAGGTGGCCTCTGTTTCCAGCAGCAGGGAGTTACCCAGCACCAGCAAGTGACGCAGGCCACCTTCATAGTTCCAGCCCTGCTCCGGCTTCAGGTCAGGGTTTCCAGCGCCAATCCAGAAGCGGTCGTTTAGGGTGGGCACACGGTAACTGCCGGAGGCATTGCCTTTCAGTGAAAGCTGGTGCCTGTTGTTATTATAGAACTTCCAGTTAAAGCCAAGAGCAGGTGTTGGAAGCGGGTTATAGTTCTCTACAAAGGCTTGCCGGAAATTGAGTGTTAAAGCAAGCGGGGCAACTGGGTTATAGCGGAAAAGCGCGAAGACAGAGGCTCTGTTCTCGTCCTGCTGCCCGGTATAGCCAGTGTTCTCAGCCACAAAGTGCTGCAGGTTTACGCCTCCGCGGAGGCTCCAGTTCTGGCCCTGCGTAAACGTTTGTTCCGCCTGTAACTGGTATGTCTTTACATCGGCCACCGAACTAATGGAGATGTCGGTGTAGTGCAGGTAATCTTTAAAATAAGCAGCTTTTATGTCGGTCTGTCCCCAGCGGCCGTTGTGCTCCAGTGCAGCCATCAGGCGCAGGTTGCGGTCCAGTTGTTTTGCATCGTTATAAGCTGCTCCCATGGCCGGCTGCAGCTCCCGGTTGGCATACGTGTACCAGGTGTGCAGTGCTACCTTGGTTTTGGAGGACAGGTGATAGGTGAGATCCTGTGTAAGGCCACGGAGTTGCTGGGCTGCGTGCTCCTGTGTCACTTCCGGTGTTCCTGAAAGGGACAGGTCTCTGTAGGTAAAATTATTTTCTGCCACCCGCAGGTAAGCACTGGCGCCTACCAATAGCTTTGCGTTGCTGTAACGGAGGCTACCACTGCTGAAGTAGCGGCCGAAGCTCCCTGCCTCCTGTTGCAAATCAACTCCAAAGCCCTTGCCTTTATATTCAGGAGAATTCAGCAGCACCGCTCCGCCAATGGCACCGCTGCCATAGGTAGCTGCAGCAGAACCATACTGTACTGTTACTTCTCCAACGCCACTAACAGGCAAAGTAGAGAAGTCAGATTGGCCTAAGGTAGCAGGGGCAATGTTCAGGCCGTTCCAGAGCACAGCCGTCTGAGAGGCATTGGTACCCCGGAAAGCAACGGATGAAAGCCCGCTTACGCCATAGGTTTTAAAGTAAATAGGTGTGCGGGCTTGTAATGCGTCGGCCAGGGAGCTGGAGGCGTAGGTGCTGAGGTAGCTGCTGTCTACGGTGCTCACGCGGCTGCCAGCGGCATACACTTCGGCGGGCTTACCGAAGACCTCAACCGTACGCAGCTTGTGAGCCGCAGAATCCTGTTGCGCCAAAGCAGGCATAGCCAAACCCAATGAGCAGACAGCCAAAGTTAAACAAATACGGAAAGAAAATAATACCACGTACCCGGTTGCTTAAATCCCGAAGCATGCGATAAGGTAAAAGAAGCAGAAACAGCAAGCGCGCTTAGCGAAGGCCGTGCAGCTTTTTACCCGAAAGCATACGACAAATCAGTGTCGGACTGGCAGGTCTCCTGGCTCTCTTCAGTTAGCCCGCCTTCCCATGCGGCAGTTGCCGCACAGTGGCCGTTGGTATAGGCTAACTCTCTTTATGAAGATAACAGTTGCGGGAACAGCACAGGTTTTGCACCTGTTTCCCTTTTAAGGCTTTTACCACGGCAGTAGTAAGAGCCACCAATCTGACCGCAAAGATACGCGATAAATATGAATTCTGGTTAAGAATCTAAAATTGAGACGAAGGCGCTGTTCCAAAAGCCTAGGTCCCACGCCTGAACTCCCTGGCCATAGTGCCGTACCAACAAATCATAAAATAAACAACAAGCAACGAACTTGAAGCTACCGAAGGAATTTTATACCCGCCCGCATGTAGTAGAACTGGCGCAGGAGTTGGTTGGCAAGTACCTGTACACGAACATAGACGGCATCCTGGCTGGCGGGATGATTGTGGAGACAGAGGCTTATGCCGGGGAAAACGACCGTGCCTGCCACGCCCATCTCAACCGCCGGACCCAACGAACAGAAATCATGTACCACGAAGGCGGTGTGGCTTATGTATACCTGGTGTACGGCATCTACTACCTGTTCAACATCATCACTAACCAAAAAGATAAAGCCGATGCAGTGCTGGTGCGGGCTATTGAGCCGGAGGTAGGAGTGGAGGAAATGCTGCTGCGCCGTAACATGGCAGCTATAAAGCCTAACCTGACTGCCGGGCCGGGCGTGCTGAGCATGGCGATGGGAATTGACAAAAAACTTTACGGCGCCGACCTGACCGGCGACACTGTCTGGTTGGAAGATAAAGGTATTCAACCTCCTCCAGAAAGCATTTCCGCTGGCCCGCGCATTGGTATTGACTACGCGGGAGAAGATGCCAGCCTGCCCTGGCGGTTCTGGCTAAAGGAAAACAAGTGGGTGAGTAAAAAGCGGTAATTTAAATGACAGCAGGTACAGCAGCCGTGCTACCTGGCCAATAAACAGAAATGCCCATAAAAAAGCAGCCACAACATATCTGCTGTGGCTGCTTGCTATATATCTGAAACAGTTATTTACTTCTGCTTTTTTTGTTCACTATTCTGCTCCTGGTCAGTACGACCCTGTGGGGTTTGGTTCAGGGAGCCTTTTTTCCCTACAGCATCGTTTTCAAGGCTGTTTGAAATGTCCTTGTTCTTGCCTGCCTGTTCTGATTGGTTTTTCTGATTTTCTTTATCTGTGCTCATAGTTCTCGTGTTAAAAGTTTATTTAAAATGTTTTTGCAGTTAATTCTATTTACTCTCATCCTCATTGCCAGCGGGGTCACTTTGCCAGTTACCACCTTGCGACGGCCTGTTAGGGTTTTGAGTGCGGGAGCTTGTTTCGCCCATACCACCGGTACCGTTGTGCGATCCCTGGCTTGTTACTTTAGGTGCAGGCTCGGCTCCACCTCTTTCTCCATCTTCAAAAGATTTTTGGGGGTTACTGCTGAAACCTTGCTGTTCGTGCTTCTTATCTTTATTTTCTTCCATTTGTTTCATAGGTTTAATTGAGAATTGTATACAGCGGTTATAACATATGTTACCACTTCTGTATTATACTACGGATGCCTGCTGTGCTTGTTTAGGTGCTCCTGTTTCGATGCCGGGTTATACTTTTTTTTCGCCGTTATTTTTATGGCTTTGGCTGCCCTGGCATGACCCGCAGAGTCGCCGTGCCAGCCACGTCCCTTTCCTTTAGGCACACTTGTGCCGCTTCGCTGCCCTGTACTGAGCCGGGCTTCATGGTGCGCGATGTGTTTTCTACATCCTGCTCCATGCGGTTAGGCCGTTCAGACTTTTTCTTCTCTTCTTTCATAGCTGCTGTTGTTTTGGTAGAACATATGGCGCTTTAAGAAGTGCTTATTAATTAATTTACGAGACGAAACAGCGCTTGTTAGTAAGGGCAGGCGCTGGCTATGCTTTCTGGCAGATAAGGACGACAGGCTTCTGGTGCATGTCGGTTGTAAAGAAGAGGTAAGTGTGGCCACCTTCCCTGATACCGGTTTTGCGGCGTATGTCAGCTACTGACTCCGGAAAGTTCCGGACCGTGATGTTGGCCTGCTTCCCCGGCAGCTGGCGCAGGAGCTCTTTTTTGTTGTAGCGGCTAACTCCCAGGCACCGGAAACTCCGGCCCGGAAAATCAGGCAAAAGGGTAGGAGAGGTATAGAGGTGGCTGTTGGGGTGCAGCTTGCCTAAGAGGAGGTGCTGGCTCAGGTAGCGGTAAGCACCGGCTTTCAGAATGGCAGCGTTCGGTTCATATACAAAGTCTGCCGGATCTGCATAAGTAACCTGCGCTGCCTCCTCGCTTGCTTTTGTAAAAGCCAGCTGCTGTGCTTCTCCACTCGTCAACAGGTTTACAGCGGTTCTTTCTGCCTGGTTTGGTTGGAGTGCGTCCTGTTCCAGTAAGTACAGCACTTCCTTCACTTCGTTCTGCACAGCCACCACCCATACCTTTGTTACATGCTGCAGCTGCTCCATGGCAAGGTCAATGTCCAGCATGGGGGATGCCTTCAGCATAACTGCTTTTGCTTTGGAAAGCAGCAGGGGGAGCAGGTGCAGCACATCGGGTGCGCAATCCTGCAGCTGGTGCAGTTTCTCATTAGTACCACCCCGTCGGGCAGGGTCCAGGTAAATGATATCGGCTTTGCCCTCAAAATCCTTTAGAAAATCTTCTGCAGTGGTATTGATGCTTTGGATATTCTGCGCCTGCAGTAACTGGAAGTTGTGCTGTGCAATTTGTTGAAGCTCTGTGTTTTGTTCCACGTGGACCACTTTGTCAAAGCGCCTGGCAAAGTAGAAGCTATCCACTCCGAATCCTCCTGTCAGGTCAACTAAAAATGCCCCACTTACCAGAAAAGCCTTAAACTGTGCGGCTGTTTCCGAGGAACTCTGCTCCACCGACACCGCCACCGGAAACACCACCTCCGGGTGCTGTACCCATACAGGTAGCTTCTGCGCTGCCTTCTGGCGGGACTGAATCTGCTGCACCAGCTCCTGCACAGGCAAGTGCGAATAGCGGCTTGCCTGCAGCATGATTGTGGCCGCCTCCTGGTGCTGGTGCTCCTGAATAAACTGCCTTTCCTGCTGGCTAAAGGTGCGCATACCTGGTGTTTGGTTGTGAATTAATGGGTCCGGGTGTTCTTCATGCAAAGGTACAATTATTTAGGGAGAGGCTATGGTAGGTATATTTGTTTAATGTTTTTAAATGTTTATTAAACAAAGAAGACCTGCTCATGTTAAAACTGTATTCTTAATCATTTTACAAACCAAAAACTTACTGCTATGAAAAATTGGATGAAACTACTCATGCTGGTTATACTACCTGCTTTTGCCTTTACGAGCTGCGATGAAGAGGAGGATGATGTGGTGCTGAACGATGCCAACGTGATGGTGGTGCATGCATCGCCGGATGCTGCCCCTGGTGTAGATTTACTTGTAAATAATACCAAAGTCAACAATGCTGCGCTTACTTTCCCTAACAATACAGGATACTTGAATATCCCTGCAGGCACACAGAATATCAAGGTGAATGCTGCTGGTACTTCTACTACTGTCATAGAAGCTGACCTGGACCTTGAGCCAGGGTAGAGCTATTCTGTTTTTGCCATCAATACGCTCTCTGATATAGAGCCATTGGTGCTGGAAGACGATTTAACAGAACCCGCAGCAAACAATGCCCATGTGCGTTTTGTGCACTTGTCACCGGATGCGCCTGCAGTGGATGTAGCAGTGCAGGGAGGAGACGTGCTGTTCAGCAACAGAAGCCTCAGGTCTGTCACTGATTTTGCACCCGTACCGGCCGGAACGTATACGCTGGAAGTTCGCCCGGCAGGCTCAACAACTGCAGTACTTACCATTCCGGATGTAACGCTAAGTGATAATGACATCTACACCATTTTCGCACGGGGTTTCCTGAGCCCGCCAGCGGGGAACAGCAACACCCTGGGTGCTCAGGTAATCATGAACAACTAAGAAAGCGTTGACCAATTGCTTTCCGGGACCTGCTTTAGTGGCAGGTCCTTTTCTTTTAAGGCTACCCTGCCTAAAGGGCTATATACTAACTAATGTTGGCGTTGCGCAACAATTTGCGTATTTTTGTGTTTGAATACTGAAAATCGAATAGCAATGATAGATACACACCTCAAGTACAAAGTAAAGGATATATCGCTGGCTGACTGGGGCCGCAAAGAGATAAGACTGGCGGAAGCTGAAATGCCTGGTTTGATGGCCATCCGTGAAGAATATGGCCAAAGCAAGCCACTGGCTGGCGCCCGTATTGCGGGCTGTCTGCACATGACTATTCAGACTGCTGTTCTGATAGAGACGCTGGTAGAGCTGGGTGCTGAGGTAACCTGGTCTTCCTGTAACATTTTCTCTACGCAGGACCATGCTGCCGCTGCGATAGCCGCTGCCGGTATATCTGTGTATGCCTGGAAAGGCATGACAGCCGAGGAGTTTGACTGGTGCATTGAGCAAACTTTGTTTTTCGGTGAAGACCGCAAGCCACTGAATATGATTCTGGACGATGGCGGTGACCTGACCAATATGGTGCTGGATAATTATCCTGAACTTGCTGCTGGTATCAAAGGTCTGTCTGAAGAAACGACTACAGGTGTACACCGCCTGTACGAGCGTATGAAGAACGGTACTCTATTGATGCCTGCCATCAACGTAAACGACTCTGTAACCAAGTCTAAGTTTGATAACAAGTACGGCTGTAAAGAATCCTTGGTGGATGCCATCCGCCGCGCAACAGACGTAATGATGGCTGGTAAAGTAGCTGTAGTGGCTGGTTATGGTGACGTCGGAAAAGGTTCTGCTGCCTCACTTAGAGGTGCCGGTGCCCGTGTGATTGTTACAGAGATTGACCCTATCTGCGCGTTGCAGGCTGCTATGGACGGCTTCGCTGTCAAGAAGATGGAGAATGCTATCAAAGAGGCTGATATTGTGGTAACTGCAACAGGTAACAAAGATATTATCCGTGAGGCGGAGTTCCGTGCGCTGAAGGACAAAGCAATTGTTTGTAACATTGGCCACTTCGACAACGAGATTGATATGGCTTGGCTGAACAAAAACTATGGCCATACCAAAGATGTTATCAAGCCGCAGGTTGACCTTTACAACATTGAAGGCAAGGATGTGATTGTGCTTGCAGAAGGCCGTCTTGTAAACCTTGGTTGCGCCACCGGTCACCCATCGTTCGTTATGTCGAACTCTTTCTCCAACCAGACACTGGCACAGATTGAGCTATGGACAAATACCGAGGCTTACGAAAACAAAGTATATACACTGCCAAAGCAGCTGGATGAGAAGGTTGCCCGCTTGCACTTAGGTAAAATTGGTGCCGAACTCGATGAACTTCGTCCGGAGCAGGCACGTTATATTGGTGTAGAGGTAGAAGGTCCGTTTAAACCGGAGTACTACAGATACTAATAGTAAAGAAAGTAGATAGATGATAAAAGGCCGGTGCAGCAATGCATCGGCCTTTCATTTTTTCTGAGTCTGTTTGATGATGTGCAAAGCCAGTTTAATCATTTTTGTTCCGGCGGGACGTTCTGTGTTGATAGCCCAGTGGCCAATAAATCACTATAGCTCCGTAGGAGCGGCCTGTAAACAAATTCTAGACAGGCCGCTCCTACGGAGCTATAGTGGTTTCAATATTTTCTATCGACAGGTCGCCCCGCCGGGGCTTTAAGATCCTCTGTTGATTTCAGAAGCTCCCAAATGATGTTTGCTTCACTAACCTATGTTAGAAGAACCTAGTGTAAGTGTCTTGTCATATAATGTTGAACCGTGACATTAGCGTTTTCTTGTAGGACTTTCCGATAGGCACATCGCCTTTGCCAAATACCACCGAGTTTTCTTCAAGAGCCTCAATTTTATCGAGGTTGGCAATGTAGGAGCGGTGCACCCGCACAAAGTTTTGCGAAGGCAGCTTCTGCTCCATATCCTTCAGGGTTGAGCTAACGAGGTACTTCTGGTCTGCCGTTACAATAAACGAATAGTTGTCATAGGCTTCCACCCACAGAATATCGCTATAGTGTACCTTGATGATACGGTGCTTTACCTTTACGAAGATGTAATCGGCGGCTACCTCCTGCTCTTTGTGGTTCAGGTTTGCCCCATTTACTTCCTTATGGCTGTTGTCATGCTTGTAGAGCGCAATTTCAATAGCTGAACGCAGGCTCTTTTCGTCAAAGGGCTTTACTAAGAATCCATCGGGCTCCGTTTTCTTGGCTCTGTCTACCGTGGCATGGTCAGCATAGGCAGTAAGGTATATAAAAGGGATATTAAATTCTTCCTTGATGCGGGAGCCTATATCTACGCCGTCGGCACCTCCACGCAGATTAATATCCAGCAGCACGAGGTCCGGCTGGGTCTCGCGTATCATGTCAATCGTGTCTTCTCCAGAGTCTATTGCACACGTCTCGTAACCTAATTCCTCAAGGCTGGCTGCAATATCCTCCGCAATGATGACCTCGTCTTCTGAAATTAGAATTTTGGGTTTTGTCATATCATTAGGTTCTTACGTGAAAAAAGCAAATTATGGTGCCAAAACAAAATATAATATAGATTCAGTGCCATTTTTGTTTGAGAATTTAATATTTCCCTCCAGCTTTCTGCTAAGCGATGTAACCAACTTCAGACCGAACGAGGGACTTAACAGCGGATCAAAGCCTTCGGGCATACCACGGCCGTTGTCACGCACAATTAAGGTATACTGTACCTCGTCATGTTTTATCAGCTCGATTCGCAGCCAGCCGTGCCGCCCATCCGGAAAGGCATATTTTAACGTATTGGAAACAAGTTCGTTTACGATTAACCCCAACGTAATAGCCGAATCAATGTTTACCTTTATCTGCGGCATTTCTATAGAAAGGGCTATGCGCTTGGTACTCACCCCATAAGCAGCGTATAGGCTTTCACATATTTCCTCAAAATACTCCTCCAGGTCTATACGGTCTAAGTCAGAGTGCTGGTAAAGGCGCTCATGCAGAATAGACATAGAGCGCACGCGGCTCCGGATAGCCTGCATTACATCCACTGCCTGTGGGTCCTGCACATGGCGTGCCTGCAGGTTCAGCATACTGATGACAATCTGCAGGTTGTTTTTTACCCGGTGGTGAATTTCCTGCAGCAGCATTTCCTTCTCGCGGTTTTTGCGCTCGAGCAAACGGGTGCGGTGGTGTACGCGCATTTCCAGCAGCGAGTTCATTTGTACCAGGCTACGCTCGCGCAGCCGCACAATACTCAGCACTGTTACAGCAAACACTAGCAGCAACACGCCTATAAACCATTCGCGCCGCCAGATAGGAGGCACAATAGAAAAGGTGTAGGTAACAGGTTCCGCTGCCCAGATGCCATCGTTATTGCGGGCCAGCAATTCAAATGTATAGGTGCCCGGCGAGAGGTTGGCATAGGTCGTAAAGGATTGCTCCGCGGGTGGCGACCACTGGTCATCGAAGCCTACCAGGCGGTATTTATACCTAACCTGCTCCGGGCCTGACAGGCAGATGGCATGGAAGTCAAAGGAGAGGTAGTTCTGGGTATGCGGAAGCCGAAGGTTTTCTGGCAGGCCGGTGGCGCTGTCGGTTGTATAGCCGAGCGCCTGCCAGTCAGTGGGCTTTGAATAAAGCATCACGTCTGTCAGCATCGCCTTTGGGTACTCGGTGTTGCGGCGGTCCAGGGCAGGTAGGTATTGCGTGAGGCCCTTGGTGGTACCAAACCAAATGGTACCATCAGGAGACTGTGCCATCGCATTTTCGCAGACTTCCAATCCCCTGAACCCATTCTGGCTGGCATAGCTTCTGTAGCTCAGTTTGCCATTTTGCCGCAACTGCGGCAGGCTCATTTTTAATATATCGCGGCTTGTGGCCACCCAGAGGTTGTCGCTTTTATCAACAAACAGGCTTTTGATAGCTTCATTGGGCAAACCCTCTTTGGATGTAAAAAGCCTCGTGCCTTTTTCGTGCAGCATCAGGATGCCCTGGTTGAAGCCCGCAAAGTATAAATTGCCCTGGCTGTCTTCCGCAATAGAGCCTACTTCTGTTAAAGGTGCATTTTTCAGTTCGGGCGGCGACACAAGCCTTCCGTCCTTGAGGTTGTAAATGCCATCCTGTGTGCCTGCCCAGATCCTGTTTTTGCTGTCGCGGAAAATATAGTTTGCCCTGGTCTCAGTGCCGTGCGGGTTCGGTACAGGTAGAAAGATGCCATCCCTGAAAAGCGCCAAGCCGGTGGCTGTTGCAAACAACATGCTGCCTGCAGTATCAGCGGTGCCCTGGAAAACTTCTAAGGAGGGCAGGCCATGGGCGGTGGTGTACTGATAGGCAGTGTCGGGCCGGATAAGCCACACGCCATTACTGCTGCAGACCCATGTTTCCTGGCTGCTTTTCGGGTAAATGCAATAGATGGTTGTGCCCTTGGGCCACGGCAGGCCGGAACGCCAGTCAGGCCTTAACTTATACATGCTAGCCATTTCTCCCTCATCAGTGCCCAGCCACATGCGGCCACTGCTATCGCGGGCAAGGGCCGTGATCCGGGGCTCTGACATACTATCAAAATCAAAGAAGTGCACAAACCAAGGCGACTTGTACTGCTGTAAACCATATCCGTTCGTGCCAATCCAGAGCGTACCTTCTGTGTCGCTTGCGAGGGCCGTGATACGGGGGGTGCGGAGGCCGTTGCGGCGGGTAATATGAATGAAGGTGTTGTCTTTGTACCGGAGCAGTCCGTTGCGGAGCAATCCTATCCACAGGTTTCCCTGTTTATCATGAGAGAAGCTGGTAACTGTAGGGGTAGAAACGGTGGCAGGTAAGGATGGACTGGCCAGATTGTTGTTCCTGACCCGGGCAACTCCTTTGTCTGTTCCAATCCAAACGGAACCGTTTTTGGCTATGGTCAGTGCAGTCACGTTGTTACCCGGTAACCTGCTGTTGTCTGAGGTGAAATGGCTCAGCTGGCCGTTGCTTACCTTGTAAAGCCCGACCTCCCTGGTGCCTGCCCATAAGGTGCCATCTTTGGCGTGGCTAAGGGAGGTGTAAGTTTGCTCCGGCAGCGTACTGAATTTCTGAAGCTGATTACCGGAGCGATAGTAAACACCTTTGTCTGTTGCCAGCCAGAGGCGGCCAAGGGAATCTTCCGAAATGTCATTTACCTGGCTTGCCTGTAGCCCTTGCGCTTTGCTGACAGTTTTAAAGCGGGAGCCATTATATACCATTAAACCCGCATCAGAGGTTGCAATCCAAAGCTGTTGCCGCCTGTCCTGGTAAAGCTTTGTAATGTTGTGGCTGCTAAGCCCGTTTTCTTTGGTGTAGGTCTGGAAGTTAATGCCATCGAAACGGCTCAAGCCCCCGCGTGTAGCTATCCACAAATACCCCTGGTGGTCCTGTGCCAGAGCCGTTATCTGCGACTGTGGCAGACCTTGCTCCAGTGTCCAGCTACGGAAGTTGTACTGCTGTGCCAGCGTGGCACGGACAATCAGGAGCAGGCAAAAAAACAACGTAACAAAAAAGCGGGTGCAATACATCAGGGACACGTGTCATTTACCCCCTGTTGTGGCTACAGCAGGTGGGTGCGCCTTCCAGAGGGTTTAAGGTATATTTTTGCTTACGGATGTGCAGGCAAAAAGTGAACGCTTAAAATAGTTTTAAAGTTTTAGCGAAGCTGTAAAACTTCTTTGTAAACAGCTAGTGTCTTCAAGGCAGTCTGCTCTCTCGTGAACATAAGCACCCTTTGGGAGGCATTTTGCACCAAGCGTTCACGCAGTTCAGGATTGTACAGCAACTGCTGTACGTTGGCTGCTAGGGCCGGAGCGTCTTTTACGGGAGCCAGAAAACCTGTCTGCCCATGCAGCACAATCTCGGGCGTGCCGCCTGTGCTGGTAGATACCACCGGTACCCGGCAGGCATAAGCGTCTAAAAGCGTACTGCCAAAACCTTCTTTTGTAGTTGTAAATAAAAGGACGTCCAGCTCTGCCAGGATTTCTTTTGCGTTCTTGACAAAGCCCGTGAAAACAACATCGTCCTGTAGCCCCAGCTTTTGGGCATAAGCTTTTATCTCTGCTTCCAGTGGCCCGCTGCCAATAGCAAAGTACTTCGCCTGAACACCCGCTGCCTTCAGGAGCTTGGCAGTATCCAGAAAGGTGAAGTAGTCTTTATGCTTGTCGAGGGCAGAAACATTGCCGATAAGCTGCTGGTTTGCCGGTACGTGGTAGGTGCTGCGAAGGTAATCTGAGCCGGATCTCACATTCTGTAAGGTTTTTCGGAGGTCGATGCCGCTGTACACAGTCACGCACTTGCTACCATCCCTGATGCTGGCAGCCATCTGCCGGCGCACATTATCTGACACGCACAGGATACGCCTGATGCCGCTGTAGTTGTATTTGAACCGTGACAAAGGGTTGCTGCCAATCTCAAACTCCACGCGCCGGCTCAGGATAAGCGCTGCCCGGGCTCCCAGCATGTGGGTCAGCACCCCTAAGGTGTGGGCCAGGCTGGAGTGCAGGTGTATTAATTGTACCTGGTGCTGGTTCACGTAGGCCTTCAGCCTGCTGGCAGCACCCAGAAGCGCCGGTTTGGCAAAGGAAAGGGAGAGGTGCGGAATGTTGTGCTGCCTGCAATAGGCTTCAAAAGCTGATCCCTGCCTGCAGGCCACATAGCTTTCTACCCCATGCTGCTGCAACTCCTCTATCAGGTAGGCAATTTGCTGCTCGCCGCCCCGCCATGCTTTCTCAGAGGCTATATGTAATACGCGCATATCTAATCAAGTGGAATGTTCTGCTCTTCCTGCATGCGCCAGATTTTAAGGTAGCGCATAAAGACGCTGCTGGCAGACAGGTAAGCGATAATAAAACCCACCCGGCCATCCAGCACGCCCAGCTTCAGGAAGTACTGGCGCATAAAGCGTACTCCGGGCTTCAGTGCCAGGTGGAAGAGCGTTACCTTTTTCGTTTTTTTGATTTTGTCCTTTGCCGCCAGCCAACTGTACTGGTTCCACTTGTCGAGGTAATGGGGGAGGCTCCTGTAGGTGTGATGCTCCATCCGGTGGCCTAGCTTACCGGTGCGGCCGGGTACCTGCAACACTTCGTGCACCTGCTTGTCAGAGTAGCGGCACTGTGCTTTATCAAAGAGACGCACCACCCTGTCGTTTTGCCAGCCACTAAAACGCACCCGCTCTCCCATAAAGAAGTTTTTGCGGGAAATCTGGTAAGCAGGCTGCGGTGGGTTTGCCTGCAGCAGTTGCACTATCTCCTGCTGGAGGTCTGCGGGTATGCGCTCATCTGCATCCAGCATCAGTACCCAGGGCTGTGTGGCCTGGTCTATGGCCCAGTTACGCTGGCGGGAGTAATTATCGAATGGGCGCTGGAGAATTTTTACCGGGTACTGCCGGGCTATCTCTAAGGTGCTGTCGGTACTGTAAGAATCCACCAGCAGCACTTCGTCCGCCCACAGCAGCGACTCAATGGCCCCAGCTATAAACTGCTCTTCGTTCTTGCAGATAATGATAGCACTTACTCCTGGCATAATACCCGATTTATATCCTTGAAGCCCCTAAATTACTATAAAGTAAGTCACAATTCAGCATTTGCCCTAAATGAAGCACAGAGGTGCAGGAAAGCTGTGGGCACTGCTATTGGATGCCTGAAGCGCCATTTTACCCCAGCGTATCACTGCACACAGTTTTTTTCTGAAACAAAAAGCAGAAAGGTTACAAGTCCTATTATCAAAAAACTCGTATAGCTAAAACCCCGCCTTGCAACCCTGAGGCGATAACAGGGGTATGTAATTAAAATTTCTATATTTGCGTATAAATACGCGAGAGGGGATTATATTTAAGTACAAAATCCAAGTAGATGAGCGAGCAAACAGGTAAACAACTAAGTAAAGAGGAGAAGGATGCACGGTTCGAGGCCGAACTGCTGCCTGTGCTGGACCCTCTGTACAACTTTGCCTACCGGCTCACCTTAGACGAAGATGATGCTAACGACCTGGTACAGGAGACCTATTTAAAGGCATATCGCTTTTTTGACTATTTCGAACAAGGAACTAATGCAAAAGCGTGGCTGTTCCGAATCCTGAAGAACTCGTTCATTAATGAGTTCCGGAAAAAGAGCAAACAGCCTGCCAAAGTAGACTACAGCGAGGTAGAAGGCTATTATAATTCTGAAGACGTGGAAGGTGAGAGTGGCGTGGCAACCACTACCGACATGCGCACCGAAAGTGTGCAGGATTTGATCGGTGATGAGGTGGCAAGTGCCCTGAACGCCCTGCCTGTCGATTTCAGAACCGTAATCATACTCTGCGACCTGGAAGGGTTCACTTACGAGGAAATGGCTAAGATATTGGATATACCGATTGGTACTGTACGCTCACGATTACATCGTGCCCGGAACTCTTTGAAGGAGAAGTTGGAGAAATACGCCAAAACAATGGGTTATAATAGTAACGAAATTTAAAGAGTTGAGTGAAGATGGAATCGAAATTTACAGAAGTTTACCACAATGCACCGGTAGAGGGCAAAGAGACCGAGTGTGAGAAAGTATCAAAGTTGCTGGATCTCGTTATAGACGGCGAAGCCACGACAGAAGACCAGACCTACTTTAACCACCACATCGAAGACTGCATTACCTGCTTCGAAAGCCATCAGAAACAAAAACTCCTCAAAGGACTCGTTAGCGGTCACCTCAAGCGCGTGATTGTGCCGGAAAGCCTGGCATATTCCATCAAAGCGAAGATTCAAGAAACGTTATAACCCCCTAATGCAAGGTAAGATCATCATCTTTTCGGCGCCGTCCGGTGCCGGCAAAACCACTATTGTAAAGCACCTGCTCAGTATTAACCCGAACCTGAGTTTTTCGATCTCGGCCTGTACCCGCGATAAGCGCGGCCGCTCTGAGGAAAACGGGAAAGACTATTACTTCATCACACCTGAGGAGTTCAAGAAAAAGATTGCGAACGATGAATTCGTGGAATGGGAAGAGGTGTATGAAGGCGCTTTCTATGGCACGCTGAAATCAGAAATAGAACGAATCTGGAAAAGTGGCAAGCATGTGATATTGGATGTGGATGTGAAAGGTGGCTTAAGCATCAAGAACTTTTACAAAGACCGCGCACTGGCTGTTTTTGTAAAGCCCCCTTCAATTGAAGAACTGGCAAACCGCCTGACCGCCCGCAACACCGATTCGGCCTCCAGTATCAGCAGCAGAGTGTTTAAAGCAAAGTTTGAGCTGGGCTTTGAAGATCAGTTTGACAGGGTAATTGTAAATGATAACCTGGAAAAGGCATGCGCTGAAGCAGAAAAACTGGTAAACCAATTCCTGAACGCTGAACCCGCTATTGTATGAAGGTAGGGCTTCTGTTCGGCTCCTTCAACCCCATACACATCGGCCACCTGATACTTGCCAATTTCATGGCCACCAACACTGATTTAGATACGGTGTGGCTGGTAGTGTCGCCTCAGAACCCGTTTAAGCAAAGCAATACCCTGCTGCACGAGTTCGACCGGCTGCAGATGGTGACGCTGGCAATAGAAGATAATCCGAACCTGGGGGTGTCCAACATCGAGTTCAGTATGCCCAAGCCCAGCTATACTATCGATACGCTTACCTATTTGCAGGAAAAGTACCCGAGTTACGAGTTTGTGCTGATTATGGGGGAAGATAACCTGCCGCTGTTTCCTAAATGGAAGAACTCGGACCGCATACTGGAATACCATCGGGTATACGTGTACCCGCGGTCCGGTTCTATAACCACCGAGCTACCCGACATGCCTGGTGTCACTTTTGTGAAAGCGCCTGTTCTTGACATTTCGGCTACATTCATTCGTAAATGCATCAAAGAAGAAAAGAGCATCCGTTACCTGGTGCCAGAAGCGGTGGCAGAATACATAAAGGTGCACAAACTGTACCAGTAGCCTTTACAGGAAGGATAAATCTAAGCTATAAGAATTTATAAGACCCCTGCGGTAAACCTTGCCGCAGGGGTCTTTGTTTTATATCTGTTTGGCAGGTAGTGCTGTGCAGGAAGTGAAGAAAGCTATTTTGCCAGCACAGTTGGCTGCAGCGAAAACAGCAGGTTACCTATCAAAATGCCATTTTGCACGTAAACTCTAGGATGAAAAAGTATAAAGTAGTACAGGTACATTCGGCTGGAGCATTTGAAACCAGCCTGAATGAGTTAGCCCAGGCTGGCTGGAAAGTGATTGCCTCTAACATGGCAACCCTTCCGGAGGCTGCCGATGATGATTTTGTGTACTTCGCTCTCTTAGAGAGTGCGCCCATTGAAGAAGAACTGAAGCAGATGATAGAAGAAAACACAGATGAACTGGATGCGTTGGACAGCCTTGATAATGTTGATCTGAGTCCTTCTGCTAATTGAGGGGCCTGGAATTTAACTTTTAATAAAGCCTTTCTGAGTTTTCAGAGAGGCTTTATTCTTTATGAGTTCAAACGACAGAGAACTTGTTCAACTTGTTGTTAATTGTGGTGGCAAGGCTGTTATATTTAGATGCTTATACTTAGATTGCTGAACTTGTTCCATTTTGTAAAGCTGGGTAAAAGAAGATAATCCTTATGAAAAAGAATCTGCTGGTTCTCTTAAAAGCAAGTGCGCTTGCCTCTCTCATGTTATTCCAGATGTGCCAGCCTGCCGGACAGGAAGAAAACCCACCGATGGAGGGCTTTAACATGGCTGCGTCTGATCCAAAAGCGGTGCAGATAGCCGATTCTGTGATGGCAGCGCAGGGCGGGCGCAAAAACTGGGACGATACACGGTATATCTCCTGGAACTTCTTTGGGAACCGCAAGCTGCTCTGGGACAAGCAAACCGGCAACGTAAGGGTAGAGCATGTGAAGGATGATACTAAAATCCTTGTCAATATCAATACAGGAGAGGGCAGGGTATATAAAGATGGAGCTGAGGTTACGCAGCCAGACTCGCTGGCAAAATACCTGCAAAAAGGAAAAGAAGCCTGGATAAATGACTCCTACTGGCTGGTGATGCCCTATAAGCTAAAGGATTCTGGCGTTACCCTGAAACACCTGGGAGAAGAGACAACGCAGGAAGGGCAGCCGGCTGATGTGCTGCAGCTAACGTACGAGAATGTAGGGGTTACGCCCGAAAATAAATACAAGGTCTATGTAGACAAGAACACCCACCTGGTTACGCAGTGGGCTTTCTTCCGGAATGCGAATGATTCGGAGCCGGCCTTTGTGATGCCCTGGAAAGACTACCAGTCGTATGGCCAGATCAAGCTGTCAGGAGACCGGGGGCAGGCCAAAATAACGGACATCAAGGTACTGGAGGAGGTGCCCGAAAGTGCTTTTACTTCTTTTGAGCCAGTGAATTTAGAAGAGTAGTAGGAGAAAGGGTTGGCTGTTTATGCCACCATCTTAAGCTGGTTCTACTATTGTTGGGTGACAGCAAAATCAAAACGCCTTCCTGAAGCCATCAGGAAGGCGTTTTGATTTTGTTTATGCTTGTTTGGTACTAGATGGTCATAATTTCTGCTTCTTTTTTTGAGAGCAGCTCGTCCAGCTGTACAATATGTGCGTCTGTTAACTTTTGAACTCTCCCTTCGGCGTCACGCACGGCGTCTTCAGATGTGCCTTCTTTCTGTAGTTTTCTAAGTGAGTCGTTTACGTCTTTGCGGATGTTGCGGACACTGATTTTGCCATTCTCCGTCTCATTCTTCGCTTGCTTCACCAGCTCGCGGCGGCGTTCCTCTGTCAGGGCCGGGATATTCAGACGGATAGCATCAGCTTCCTGCTGCGGGTTCAGGTTCAGGTCGCTGTTTTTGATTGCTTTGTTGATTTCACCCAGCATATTCTTTTCCCAGGGCTTAATCAGCAAGGTGCGTGCATCAGGGGCAGTTACATTGGCTACCTGAGAGATAGGAGTGGGAGCACCGTAATAATCCACACGCAGGTCCTCCACCATAGCAGGGGAAGCCTTGCCAGCACGTATTTTAGTTAACTCTGAGCCGGTATGCTGGACAGCCTTGTCCATAGACTCCTCTGCTTCGCTGAGGTAAAACTGAATTTCTTCCGTCATATCTAATTAACTTAATGTAGTTCTGAAATTTTTTGGCAAAAATACTGAATTTTTATTTTTTATCAGGGTGCTGCTTCGGTTCATTCTTTCGTAGCTGCTCTGCCGTCTCTCTCAGGGAGTCCGCAATATCATCCATCGTGACCAGCGTACCTATTTCCTCACCGTCTACAAGGCGCTTCAGGTTGCCCCCTGTGTTCATGTCAAATACAATAATCGGTAGGTTATTCTCTTTGCAGAGCGTAAAGGCCGTCATGTCCATTACGTTCAGTCCTTTTTCAAATACATCCTTGAACGAGATGTTTCGGTAGAAAACGGCATTCGGATCTTTTTCAGGGTCGGCAGAGTAAATACCGTCCACACGCGTACCTTTCAGCACTACATCCGCCTCAATCTCGATGGCACGCAGTGCGGCCGCTGAATCTGTCGTGAAGTAAGGGTTGCCGGTACCGGCGCCGAAAATAACCACGCGGCCCTTTTCCAGGTGGCGTACGGCACGGCGGCGAATGTATGGCTCACATACCTGCTGGATGTTGATACCGGATAGCAGTCGGGTATAAACGCCCAGTTTCTCGAGGGCGCTCTGCAGCGCCATGCTGTTGATGACAGTGGCCAGCATACCCATATAGTCGCCCTGCACCCTGTCTAAGCCTACCTGCTCGGCCTGCACACCCCTAAAGATATTGCCACCGCCTATTACTACAGCTACTTCCACCCCGAGCCTGGAAACCTCTTTTATCTCCTGTGCATATTGCAGCAGCCTGTTAGAGTCTATTCCGTACTGTTGATCACCCATGAGGGCCTCGCCACTGAGCTTAAGCAAAATTCGTTTATACTTCACGGTATTTATCTGTATTAGTTTTAGATTCTCGCTTACATAACAAAGCGACCACCGTGGCAGCCGCTCTACTCTAGTATTGTATCTTTAGAACAGGATGAGCACCTGGTTCTTTTCCACGTTCTGTTTCTCCTCTACCTTTATTTCCTTTACCACCCCGTCGCCCGGCGACTTGAGGATGTTCTCCATTTTCATGGCCTCCAGAATCATGATAGGCTCTCCTTTCTTCACCTCCTGTCCTGGTTTCACTTTTATTTCTAAAATAAGACCGGGCATGGGCGCTTTCACATCGTTTACCTTTTTAGCATTGGCGTCGCTCATGCCCAGCTTGTCGAGCAGCAGGTCGAAGCGGTCTTTTACACGAACGGTCTGTGAAACACCGTTGATTTTAAAGGTGAAAGTCTTTTCCTCGTAGTTCGCAGAAACCAGTTCTGCCGTATACGAACGGGCGTCTTTTATGATATGGTATGTGTTGGGGCCAATAGGGGAAATGTCCCAGTTGAAGGGGGCACCATTCAGCGTCACAGTGTCATTCTTGATACCAACCTGCCATGTTTTGTCGTTAGCGGTTTTTACCTGGAGCATCTTTGTTCGTATGGTTTTGACTTTAAAGTTAGTTGATTTCTCAGAGTATTTTTAGAACTTGACATCAAAATTAAAACATTCTACCATGAATTATAGGTTTTTGAGCATTGTGGGCCTGGCTGCCGCTATGGCTTTTACAGGTGGCTGCAGTGCCAATAAAGCTGTTATAGATACAAGTACAGGTGCAGAGGCTACCGCTGAAGCTGTGGCGCCTCCAGCCGACACTGTGCCGGTGTGGGCACCTAAAAAGCATGCCTTCAACCCGTCTCGTACAAAGGTTCACGACCTGCTGCACACAAAGTTGCGCGTGCGCTTTGACTGGGAGAAGCAATACCTGAACGGGACCGCCGAGCTCCGCCTGAAGCCATACTTTTACCCGCAGGACACGCTGGTGCTCGACGCCAAAGGCATGGACATACACAGCGTAAACCTGATGAAGGGCATGGACGGCACGCCCCTGAAGTACAGTTATGACGGCCAGAAACTGACCATCAACCTGAACAAGCAGTACACCCGCAAAGAGGAGTACGTGGTGGAGATTAACTATACGGCCAAGCCGAATGAACTGCCGGCAGGAGGTAGCGATGCCATCACATCAGACAAGGGCTTGTACTTCATAAACCCGCTGGGTGCCGAACCTAACAAGCCCAAGCAAATCTGGACGCAGGGCGAAACGGAAGCGAACTCAGCCTGGTTCCCGACAATTGACTCACCGAACGAGCGCGCTACCCAGGAAATCTATATCACAGTAGACCCAAAGTACATCACCCTCTCTAACGGTGAGTTTGTGTACTCGCGCCAGAACGCCGATGGTACCCGGACAGACTACTGGAAGCAGGACCTGCCGCATGCTCCTTATTTAGCTATGATGACGGTTGGCGAGTTTGCCGTGGTGAAAGATAAGTGGCGCGGCAAAGAAGTGAATTACTACGTGGAGCCGGAGTTTAAGGGCACAGCAAAGAAGATATTTGGCAATACGCCGGAGATGATGGAATTCTTCTCCACTAAACTGGGAGTAGAGTATCCGTGGGCAAAGTACTCCCAGATAGTTGTACGGGACTATGTTTCAGGGGCAATGGAAAACACCTCGGCTTCTATCTTCATGGAGGCGCTGCAACTGAATGAGCGCGAGCTGCTGGACAAGAACTGGGATGGCATTATTGCGCATGAGCTGTTTCACCAGTGGTTTGGCGACTATGTAACAACAGAATCCTGGGCTAACCTGCCGCTGAACGAGGCTTTTGCCAATTACTCAGAATATTTATGGGCTGAGCATAAGTTCGGGAAAGACGAAGCCGCTTACCTGCAGATGGATGAGTTAAGCCAGTACCTGGACGAGGCGGAGACAAAGCGGGAGCCCATCATCCGCTACCATTACAAAGACAGGGAAGACATGTTCGACAGTCACTCCTATGCCAAGGGAGGACGGGTGCTGCACATGCTCCGCAAGGAGGTGGGTGATGAGGCCTGGTGGGCTTCGCTGAACCGTTACCTTACGCAGAACAAGTTCTCAGACGTGGAGGTGGCAGAGCTGCGAATGGCTTTCGAGGACGTGACAGGTAGAGACCTGATGTGGTTCTTTGACCAGTGGTTTATGCAGCCCGGCCACCCGGAGCTGAGAGTAGAGGATAGCTACCAGAACGGGCAACTAAGCCTGCAGGTAACGCAAACACAGGATACGGCTTATGCACCGATATACAGGCTGCCCCTGCAGGTAGCTGTTTGGGTTGGAGGTAAAAAAACTGTTTATCCGGTTACCATAAACAAAGCGCAGCAAACCTTCACCTTTAATGTGCCAACGGAACCGCAGTTTGTGCTTTTTGATGCAGAGCAGCAGCTGTTAGGGGTGGTAAACCATGAGAAATCAGAGCAGGAGCTGGTGTACCAGTTTCAGAATGCCCAGCAGCTGGGACCCAAGCTGGAAGCACTGGTGAAGCTTGAAGAAAGTATGCAGAAGCCGGAAGTCCTGCAAATGTACCAGACCGCTCTTAAAGATAACTACTGGCGCGTACGTAGCGCAGCTATTAACAGCCTGAGCAACCTAGAGCCGGAACAGGCAGCAGCGGTTGAAAGTACTATCAGGCAGATGGCACTACAGGATAAAAAGGGGCAAGTAAGGGCAGATGCGGTACTGGCACTTGCAGGCTGGAGCGGCGAAAAGCACAAGCAGGTGTACGAACAGGCCATGCAGGATAGCTCTTACCTGGCAGCAGCAGCAGGTATACTGGCGTATGCCGGCACCGGTGCAGCGGATACAAAACAACGGCTGGCAGCTTTCGAGAAAGAAAAAAATGAAGACATTGTGTTGGCACTGGCTTCGTTTTATGCCGTGCAGGGAGGCCCGGAAAAGTATGATTGGTTTATGCAAAAGGTAAAGCAGGCGAACGGAGCACAGCTTTATTATTTATTGCAGAGCCTGGGTGCGTACTTAGCCGTGAACAGCGAGGCCAACACACCAGAGGCAATAACACTTCTGGGAAATCTGGCACAGAGCCACTCCCAGTACTATGTGCGTGCCGCTGCTTATCAGGCACTTATGGTGATGTCGGACAGGGCAGAGGTGCAGGAACTGTTGCAGCAAATACGCCAGAACGAGAAGGATGAGCGCCTTTTGCAGATGTACGGCAGCTAGGGGGTGGAAAAAATAATTCGCAATTATTTTCGATATTATTTGACTTGAAAGAAAAAGCGCTTAATTTTGCATCTCCTTAGAACAAGCAAGGCATCTTAAAGATATCATCTAAGGAAAAAGTTTTGCTGATTTATTGTTGATTAGTGAAATCGGGGAGATTCCAGAGCGGCCAAATGGGACGGACTGTAACTCCGTTGTAGTGATACTTCGCAGGTTCGAATCCTGCTCTCCCCACAACTAATTTTGAATAACTGAATGAGTGAGTAACTGAATCTGACTTTGTTCTTTTTATTCAATCATTCAAAATTAGGTCATTCAAAATTAAAATAAGCGGGAGTAGCTCAGTTGGTAGAGCGATAGCCTTCCAAGCTATAGGCCGCGAGTTCGACCCTCGTCTCCCGCTCATTTAAGTTATAGGTAATACGACTTATTAATTTACGGATTAACTGGAGAAGGAAATTCATGCAGATGAGCTTCCTTTTTACTGTAAATAGGGTTGTAATATTCTGGATGAACTTAGAAGCCGACGTAGCTCAGGGGTAGAGTGCTTCCTTGGTAAGGAAGAGGTCGTGGGTTCAATTCCCATCGTTGGCTCAAAGTCCGTTACGTGTAATTAAAAAGCGCGACATAAACTTAAACGTTTTAACCTTAATTTAATATCATACAATGGCTAAAGAAACATTTGACCGTTCCAAACCGCACGTAAATATCGGTACTATTGGTCACGTTGACCACGGCAAAACTACTTTGACTGCCGCTATCACTACAGTGTTGGCTAACAAAGGTCTTGCTAAGCTTCGTGACTTCTCTTCAATTGACAACGCTCCTGAAGAAAAAGAAAGAGGTATTACTATCAATACATCACACGTAGAATACGCAACTGAAAACCGTCACTATGCACACGTTGACTGCCCAGGTCACGCTGACTACGTGAAGAACATGGTTACAGGTGCTGCCCAGATGGACGGTGCTATCCTTGTGGTTGCTGCTACTGATGGTCCTATGCCACAAACTCGTGAGCACATCCTTCTTGCCCGTCAGGTAGGTGTACCTCAGCTGGTAGTGTTCATGAACAAAGTGGACATGGTGGATGACCCAGAGCTTCTTGAGCTAGTTGAAATGGAAATCCGCGAACTGCTTTCTTTCTATGAGTTCGATGGCGATAACATTCCAGTTATTCAGGGTTCTGCTCTTGGTGGCCTGAATGGCGATGCCAAGTGGGTTGCTACAATCGAAGAACTGATGGCTGCTGTTGACTCTTGGATTCCGCTTCCAGAGCGTCTTGTTGACCTTCCGTTCCTGATGCCAGTTGAAGACGTGTTCTCCATCACTGGTCGTGGTACTGTGGCTACTGGCCGTATCGAGCGTGGTGTAATCAACTCTGGTGAGCAGGTTGACATCCTGGGTATGGGTGCTGAAGGCTTGAAGTCTACAGTTACTGGTGTGGAAATGTTCCGTAAGATCCTTGACAGAGGTGAAGCTGGTGACAACGTAGGTCTTCTTCTTCGTGGTATAGAGAAAACTGATATCCGTCGTGGTATGGTTATCTGTAAGCCAGGTTCAGTGAAGCCGCACCAGGAGTTCAAAGCTGAGGTTTACGTTCTTTCTAAAGAAGAAGGTGGGCGTCACACGCCATTCTTCAACAGATACCGTCCACAGTTCTACCTGAGAACAACAGACGTTACTGGCGAGATCAAACTTCCTGAAGGAGTAGAAATGGTTATGCCAGGTGACAACATCACAATCACTGTGTCGTTGATCAACAAGGTAGCCATGGAAAAAGGTCTGCGTTTCGCTATCCGTGAGGGTGGTAGAACAGTAGGTGCCGGTCAGGTAACTGAAATCCTTGACTAATAATATGTTTCAAACCCGTTCTTGGAAAGATTTTTTAAGAACGGGTTTGATTTCATAAATAAAATGAATAAATTTGCACTCCATTTGAAAAAAGTGGCGTGCATTTTTTTACGGGTGTAGCTCAATTGGTAGAGTAGTGGTCTCCAAAACCATTGGCTGGGAGTTCGAGTCTCTCCACCCGTGCAATTTTTAATCTCAGTATAGCCAAGCGATGAGCAAAGTAACAACCTATATAAACGAAACAGTTGAGGAGATGAGAGACAGAGTCTCTTGGCCAACTTATTCAGAATTACAAAGGAGTTCTGTATTAGTGTTGATAGGTTCTTTGATATTTGCTCTCGTAGTCGGTGCCATGGACTTTGTATTTGATTCAGGGCTGACGTGGTTCTACAACCAGTTTTAAATTAGGAATATGGCTGATTTAAAGTGGTACGTAGTACGTGCAGTAAGTGGCCAGGAGAAAAAAGCGAAAGCTTACCTGGAGCATGAGATAATGAGACAGGGCCTCGAGGAGTATGTGCCGCAGGTGCTGATACCGGCGGAGAAAGTATACGAGATGCGGGGCGGCAAGAAAAGAATCAGGGAGCGTAGCTTCTTTCCGGGATATGTCCTGATTCATGCAGACTTGTCTCATGGTGAAGCAGAACATATTATCATCAGCACACCGGGTGTTATTGGCTTCCTTGGTGCTAACGATGGTTCTGCCACAAAGAAAGCGGTTCCGTTGCGCCAGTCAGAGGTAAACAGGATTCTGGGTACTGTAGACGAAGCAGAAGAGCAGGCAGAAGTACTGGACACGCCGTTTGTAGTTGGAGAGATAGTGAAAGTGATGGATGGTCCTTTCAGCGGATTCTCAGGTACAGTGGAAGAAGTGTTTGAAGAGCGTAAGAAGCTGAACGTAATGGTGAAAATCTTCGGAAGAAACACCCCGGTTGAGCTGAATTACATGCAAGTAGAAAAAGAATCGTAGTAAAATTATATAATGGCAAAGGAAATTAAAGGTTACCTGAAACTTCAGGTAAAGGGAGGTGCCGCGAACCCATCGCCACCGATTGGACCTGCACTTGGTTCTAAAGGTCTTAACATCATGGAGTTCTGTAAGCAGTTCAATGCTAGAACTCAGGATAAGCCTGGACAAGTGTTACCAGTACTGATTACAATCTATGCAGACAAGTCTTTTGACTTCGTTATCAAAACGCCTCCTGCTCCGGTATTGTTGTTAGATGCTGCTAAACTTAAGGGCGGTTCAAAAGAGCCGAACAGAAACAAGGTAGGATCTGTAACATGGGATCAGATCAGAGAAATTGCAGAAACAAAAATGCCTGATTTAAATGCATTCAAAGTGGAAGCCGCTATGAAACAAGTAGCCGGTACAGCTAGAAGCATGGGTATCACAGTTTCTGGTAATGCTCCGTGGAACGAATAACAAGTTAAAGGAAAATGGCAAAGATTTCAAAAAAGAGGAAAGCTGCTTTAGAAAAAGCTGACCTTACAAAAGAGTATTCTTTAGCAGATGCCGCTTCAGTAGTAAAGGACATTACCTTCACCAAGTTTGACGCCTCTGTTGATATAGATGTGCGCTTAGGAGTTGACCCTCGTAAGGCAGACCAAATGGTACGTGGTATTGTTACATTGCCACACGGTACAGGTAAAGATGTAAAAGTGTTGGCTCTGGTTACTCCTGACAAAGAGCAGGAAGCAAAAGACGCTGGTGCAGACTACGTAGGTCTGGATGATTATATCCAGAAAATCGAAAAAGGCTGGACAGACGTTGATGTTATCATCACCATGCCTGCTGTAATGGCGAAAGTAGGTCGTTTAGGTAGAATCCTAGGACCACGTAACCTGATGCCAAACCCAAAATCAGGTACTGTAACGCAGGATGTTGCGAAAGCGGTAAAAGAAGTAAAAGCCGGTAAAATCGACTTCAAAGTAGATAAATTCGGAATTATCCACACCAGTGTAGGAAAGTCTTCTTTCTCTGCCGAACAACTTGCTGCTAACGCACACGAAGTGATTCAGACACTGAACCGTTTGAAGCCAGCTTCTGCAAAGGGCACCTACATCAAGAGCATCACCATGTCTAGCACGATGAGCCCTGCCGTAACCGTAGACAAGAACTCAGCTATCTAAGAAAAATGACCAGGGAAGAAAAAGAGATAATCGTAAATGAACTGAGTGAGAAGTTCGCGAACACGAACTACTTCTATATCACAGATGCTTCTACCATGAGTGTAGCCAGCATCAACCAGTTCAGGAGAATGTGCTTTGACCGCGGTCTGGAGTACAAAGTATATAAAAATTCACTAATCCAGAAAGCTCTAGATACTTTAGAGGCTGATACAACCGCACTTGAGGGTGTTTTGAAAGGCGCTTCCGGTATCCTGTTCTCAGCTGAGTCAGGCAATGCCCCTGCTAAACTCCTGAAAGACTTCAGAAAGAAAGGCAACCCGCTTCCACTTCTGAAAGGTGCTTACATTGATGCCGGCCTTTTCATTGGCGACGAGCAGCTGGACGCACTGACACAGATTAAGTCTAAGGATGAACTCATCGGTGATGTTATCAGTTTACTACAGTCTCCTGCGAAGAACGTTGTTTCTGCGCTTCAGAGCAGTGGTGGTAAATTGGCCGGTATCCTGAAAACTTTATCGGAAAAAGAATAATCTATAAAAAACGTAATCAATAAGTAACTTTAATTTTCAATAAAAATGGCAGATTTAAAAGCATTCGCTGAGCAGTTAGTAAACTTAACTGTTAAGGAAGTTAGTGAACTAGCTACAATTCTGAAGGATGAGTACGGTATCGAGCCAGCTGCTGCAGCCCCAGTAATGGTAGCAGGTGGTGGTGGTGCTGAAGCAGGAGCCGCTGCAGAAGAAAAAACTTCTTTTGACGTAATCCTGAAGTCAGCAGGTGCATCTAAATTAGCAGTTGTAAAACTGGTAAAAGAGTTAACTGGTCTTGGTCTGAAAGAGGCGAAAGAATTAGTTGATGGCGCTCCTAAAGCACTTAAAGAAGGTGTAGCGAAAGACGAGGCTGACTCACTGAAGAAATCTTTGGAAGAAGCTGGTGCTGAAGTGGAGGTTAAATAATCCCACTATATCAACATACCGATAACAGGTAGACCTGACAAAAGTGTCAGGTCTTTTCCTGTTTGTAGATGGATTCAAGTTTTCTTGAATCCTTTTTTGCCCACAGTTGTTTTGGACTCTGTGTGTGTATTTCTTTTTAATAAACTAAATTCCAAAAGCTTTGGCTAACAATAGAACGACAGAGCGAATTAATTTCGCCTCTATTAATCCGGTCATTGACTACCCTGACTTCCTAGATGTTCAGCTGCAGTCATTTCAGGACTTCTTTCAGTTGGAAACCCCGGCAGAGAATAGGGCTCAGGAAGGTTTGTTCAAGGTTTTTGCCGAGAACTTCCCGATATCAGATTCGAGAGAAAACTTCGTACTGGAGTTTATCGACTATCATATAGATCCTCCCAAATACTCTGTTGATGAAAGTATTGACAGAGGCCTGACTTACTCTGTACCACTTAAAGCAAAGCTTCGCCTTATCTGCAACGATGAGGATAACGAAGACTTCGAAACAATCGAGCAGGAAGTGTTCCTGGGTAATATCCCATACATGACCGAGAAAGGTTCTTTCGTGATTAATGGTGCTGAGCGTGTCATTGTATCGCAGCTTCACAGATCACCAGGTGTGTTCTTTGCGCAAAGCAAGCACACCAACGGAACGAAGCTTTATTCTGCCAGAATCATTCCTTTCAAAGGATCTTGGGTGGAGTTTGCGACAGACGTGAACAACGTGATGTACGCTTACATCGACCGAAAGAAGAAGTTCCCGGTTACAACCCTGCTGCGTGCTATCGGTTATGGTACTGACAAGGACATCCTGGATCTGTTCGGCCTTTCTGAGGAAGTACCGGCAGATAAGAACTCCCTGAAGAACGCTGTGGGAAGAAGACTGGCTGCACGTGTTTTAAGAACATGGACGGAGGACTTCGTTGATGAGGATACAGGTGAGGTAGTATCGATTGACCGTAACGAAGTAATTCTGGAGCGCGACTCTGAACTTACTCCGGAAGACATCGATATCATTGTTGACTCAGGTGTAAAATCAATTATCCTGCACCGCGAGAATGTAAACATCGCAGATTATGCGATTATATATAACACGCTTCAGAAAGACAACTCGAACTCTGAGCAGGAAGCAGTAGAGCAAATCTACCGCCAGCTGCGTAACACAGAGGCTCCAGACGTTGAAACTGCGCGTGACATTATCCAGAAGCTGTTCTTCTCAGACAAGCGTTATGACCTGGGCGAAGTTGGTCGTTACAGAATCAATAAGAAGCTTGGTCTTGACACAAACTGGGAAGCGAAAGTACTCACAAACGAGGACATCGTACTCATCGTGAAGTACCTGATTGGTTTGATCAACTCTAAAGCGGTGGTGGATGACATTGACCACCTGAGCAACCGCCGTGTAAGAACGGTAGGCGAGCAGCTTTACGCACAGTTCGGTGTTGGTCTGGCCCGTATGGCCCGTACCATCAAAGAGCGTATGAACGTGCGCGACAACGAAGACTTCAAGCCTGTTGACCTTATCAACGCGCGTACCTTGTCTTCTGTGATCAACTCGTTCTTCGGAACAAACCAGCTGTCTCAGTTCATGGACCAGACGAACCCGCTGGCTGAAGTGACGCACAAGCGTCGTGTATCAGCACTGGGACCAGGCGGTCTGTCAAGAGAGCGTGCCGGTTTCGAAGTACGTGACGTTCACTACACGCACTACGGCCGTCTATGTACCATTGAAACACCGGAAGGTCCGAACATTGGTCTGATTTCTTCCCTGTGCGTGCACGCCCGCGTGAACCACATGGGCTTTATCGAAACACCTTACCGTAAGGTGGTAGAAGGTAAAGTAGTTGTAGATGGCTCTGTAGAGTACCTGACAGCTGAGGAAGAAGACACGCACCACATCGCACAGGCAAATGCCGTGATTGATGAGGGCGGTAACTTCGTGAACCCAACCGTGAAAGGACGTTTTGAAGGTGACTTCCCTGTGGAAGCTCCTGAGACATATTCTTATATGGACGTTGCGCCGAACCAGATTGTATCGGTAGCGGCATCTATGATTCCGTTCCTGGAGCATGATGACGCCAACCGTGCCCTGATGGGTTCGAACATGCAGCGCCAGGCAGTGCCATTGTTGAAGCCTGAGGCTCCGATCGTAGGTACTGGTCTGGAAAGAAGAGCAGCCATCGACTCCAGAGCCCTGGTTATTGCAGAAGGTGACGGCGTAATCGACTATGTTGACTCTACCAAAATTGTAGTGAAGTACGACCTGAGCGAAGAAGAAAAGCTTGTTTCTTTCGACGCAGAGTATGTTACTTACAACATGGTGAAGTTCAGAAGAACGAACCAGGATACCTGTATCAACCTGTCTCCGATTGTGAGAAAAGGGGACCGTGTAACCAAAGGTGAGCCTCTTTGCGAGGGATATGCTACCAACAACGGAGAACTGGCTATCGGACGTAACATGCAGGTGGCTTTCATGCCATGGCAGGGTTACAACTTTGAGGATGCTATCGTAATCTCTGAGAAGGTAGTGCGTGATGATATTTTCACGTCTATCCACATTGAGGAGTTCGAACTGGAGGTTCGTGAGACGAAGCGTGGTGAGGAAGAATTAACTTCTGAAATCCCGAACGTAAGCGAGGAAGCGGTAAGAAACCTGGATGAAAACGGTATCATCCGTATCGGTGCGGAAGTACGTGAAGGAGATATCCTGATCGGTAAAATCACGCCGAAAGGAGAGACAGACCCAACACCAGAAGAGAAACTGCTACGTGCCATCTTCGGTGACAAAGCCGGTGATGTGAAAGATGCATCGCTTAAAGCGCCGCCATCACTGAATGGTGTGGTCATCGAGACAAAGCTGTTCTCTCGTCCTAAGAAAGACAAGAACCTGCGTGCCAAGTCTAAGAAAGAGGTTGAAGAGCTGAAGGTAAAATACAGCAAAGAGCTGACCAGCATCAAAAATGTGATGGCTGACAAGCTTGTTGCTTTACTGGAAGGCAAAACATCTCAGGGTATCAGACATAAATTCGGTGATGAAATCCTGACAAAAGGATCGAAGTTCTCCAGAAAGAACATCATCGAAGCGCTGTTCCCGGAGAAAAACCCTTACAAGGACGAAAGCAATTATGCGGTTCCGGAAGAGGTTAACATGTTCAAGGATCTGATCCTGGAGAACTGGACTACCGACGAGAAAACGAACGCTATGCTGGTGGAGCTTGTTAAGAACTACAACAAGCGCAGAAACATCACTTCCGCACACTTCAAGCGTGAGCGTTTCACACTGGAGGTAGGAGATGAGTTACCGGCAGGTATCGTGCAGCTAGCCAAAGTGTACATCGCCAAGAAGCGTAAGCTGAAAGTGGGTGATAAGATGGCGGGACGTCACGGTAACAAAGGTGTGGTGGCAAGAATCGTTCGTGAGGAGGACATGCCGTTCTTAGAAGACGGAACTCCAATGGACATCGTGCTGAACCCGCTGGGTGTACCTTCAAGGATGAACATCGGCCAGATATACGAGACTGTACTTGGATGGGCAGGTCTTAAATTGGGTAGAAAATATGCTACACCGATTTTCGACGGTGCCTCTGAAGAACAGGTTCAGGCAGAATTAGCAGAGGCGGGTCTTCCAAGCTTTGGCCGAACCTACCTGTATGATGGCCTGAGCGGCGACCGTTTTGACCAGCCGGTAACAGTAGGTGTGATTTACATGCTGAAACTGGGTCACCTGGTGGACGACAAGATGCACGCTCGTTCTATCGGACCATACTCGCTTATTACGCAGCAGCCATTGGGTGGTAAAGCCCAGTTCGGTGGTCAGCGTTTCGGTGAGATGGAGGTGTGGGCGTTGGAGGCCTTCGGTGCTTCAAACGTGCTGCAGGAAATACTTACAGTGAAATCAGATGACGTGATTGGCCGTGCGAAAGCCTATGAGGCAATCGTAAAAGGCGACGTGTTGCCGAAACCAAATATCCCTGAATCATTCAACGTACTGATTCATGAGTTAAGAGGTCTGGCACTGGAGATTACGTTAGAATAACAAATAAAAAGCTAAGCGCTGAGGCTAAGTCCAAAGCGCTTAGCTTGTATTTGGACCGATTTTAGCTGTAAAGCCAATTCATTGTATCGACATTATTATTATATAATATGGCATTTGCGAAAAACAAAAAGCTTTCTCAGGATTTCTCTAAAGTAACGATCAGCCTGGCTTCACCAGAATCCATCCTGGAGCGTTCCAACGGGGAAGTAACAAAGCCTGAGACCATAAATTATAGAACTTACAAGCCTGAAATGGGTGGTCTATTCTGCGAAAGAATATTCGGACCTGTAAAGGATTGGGAATGCCACTGCGGAAAGTATAAGAGAATCAGATATAAGGGCATCATCTGCGACCGTTGCGGTGTAGAGGTGACTGAGAAAAAAGTGCGCCGCGAGCGCATGGGCCACATCGAGCTGGTAGTTCCGGTGGCACATATCTGGTACTTCAAATCGCTTCCGAATAAAATCGGATATCTGTTAGGCTTGCCAACCAAGAAGCTTGACCAGATTATCTATTACGAAAGATATGCAGTAATCCAGCCGGGTATCCTGGCAGAAGACGGTGTGAACACACTGGACTTCCTGACGGAGGATGAGTACCTGGATATGGTAGACAAACTTCCGCGTGAGAACCAGGCGTTAGATAACAACGACCCGAACAAGTTCATCGCGAAGATGGGAGCTGAGGCGCTGCAAATGCTGTTAGAGCGCACCAACCTGGATGATTTGTCTTACGAGCTGCGTCACGCTGCTGCACACGAAACTTCTCAGCAACGTAAAGCAGATGCCTTAAAGCGCCTGCGTGTTGTAGAGGCTTTCCGTGATGCCGCTACCCGCATCGAAAACAGACCAGAGTGGATGGTCATCCGCATGGTGCCTGTTATTCCGCCAGAGCTTCGCCCATTGGTTCCGTTGGATGGTGGCCGTTTCGCCACTTCTGACTTGAACGACCTGTACAGACGCGTGATTATCCGTAACAACCGTCTGAAGCGTCTTATCGAGATCAAGGCTCCTGAGGTAATCCTCCGTAACGAGAAGCGCATGCTGCAGGAAGCGGTAGACTCCCTGTTCGACAACTCACGTAAAGTGAACGCTGTTCGTGCAGAAGGTAACCGTGCGCTGAAGTCGCTTTCTGACATGCTGAAAGGTAAGCAGGGACGTTTCCGTCAGAACTTGCTTGGTAAGCGTGTGGACTACTCTGGCCGTTCGGTAATCGTGGTTGGTCCTGAACTGAAGCTGCACGAGTGCGGTCTGCCTAAAAACATGGCAGCTGAGCTCTTCAAGCCGTTCATCATCCGCAAGCTGATCGAAAGAGGTATTGTGAAGACGGTGAAGTCTGCGAAGAAAATCGTTGACCGTAAGGACCCTGTTGTTTGGGATATCCTGGAGAATGTGCTGAAAGGCCATCCGGTACTCCTTAACCGTGCTCCTACGCTCCACAGATTAGGTATCCAAGCATTCCAGCCGAAACTGATCGAAGGAAAGGCGATTCAGCTGCACCCACTGGTGTGTACGGCCTTCAACGCCGACTTTGACGGTGACCAGATGGCGGTGCACGTTCCACTAGGACCTGCTGCTGTACTGGAAGCCTCTATGCTGATGCTGGCGTCGCACAACATCCTGAACCCTGCCAACGGTGCTCCAATTGCAGTACCTTCTCAGGACATGGTACTTGGTTTATACTATGTATCAAAAGGAAAGCGTACGACTGAAAATGAAGTGATCCCAGGTGAAGGAATGAGCTTCTACTCTCCGGAGGAAGTCATCATCGCCATCAACGAAGGTCGTCTTTCGAAGCAGGCATACATTAAAGTAAGAACAACTGTTAAAAACGAGCAAGGCGAACTGGTTAAGAAAACAATCGAAACCGTTGCCGGCCGTGTTATATTCAACCAGTTTGTACCGGAAGAAGTGGGGTACATCGATGAACTGCTAACGAAGAAGAAACTGCAGCAGATCATCTCCCGCGTATTCAAGGAAACAGGTATGGCGCGTACAGCTCAGTTCCTGGACGATATCAAAACCCTTGGATTCCAGTCTGCCTATAAAGGCGGTCTGTCAATGGGTCTGGGTGATATCCAAATCCCGGCTGAGAAAGACATACTGGTAGCGCAGGCCAAGAAGGATGTGGATGCTGTATGGCAGAACTACTCCATGGGTCTGATTACAGACAACGAGCGTTACAACCAGGTGATCGATATCTGGACACGTATCAACAACCAGATCACGGAAACGTTGATGCGACGTCTGGAGAACGACGATCAGGGCTTTAACTCTATCTTCATGATGATGCACTCCGGAGCCCGTGGTTCAAGAGAGCAGATCCGTCAGTTAGGTGGTATGCGAGGTCTGATGGCAAAGCCTCAGAAGTCACTTCAGGGTTCTGTGGGTGAAATTATCGAAAACCCAATCCTTTCCAACTTTAAGGAAGGTCTGGATGTAATCGAGTACTTCATCTCTACACACGGTGCCCGTAAAGGTCTTGCGGATACGGCCCTTAAAACAGCCGATGCCGGTTACCTGACACGACGTCTGGTAGACGTGTCGCAGGACGTGATTGTAAACGAGGAAGACTGCGGTACGCTGAGAGGTCTGGAAGTAAGTGCACTGAAAGACAACGAAGATATCGTGGAGTCTCTGTCAGAGCGTATTCTGGGCCGTGTACTGGTGCATGATGTGTATGACCCAATCACAAACGACCTGATAGCTGAGTCTGGCTCGGAAATAACAGAGGAAATTGCACGAGCTGTAGAAGCCACTGCCATCGAGACTGTTGAAATCCGCTCTGTTTTGACTTGCGAGTCGAAGCGCGGTATCTGCGCGAAGTGCTACGGCCGTAACCTGGCAACAGGATTTATGGTGCAGAAAGGTGAGGCTGTAGGTGTAATTGCCGCACAGTCCATCGGTGAGCCGGGTACACAGCTGACACTCCGTACCTTCCACGTGGGTGGTACTGCGTCTAACATTGCGGTAGATGCTACTATCCTGGCGAAGTTCGGCGGTAAGATTGAATACGAAGATGTACGCTCGCTGGAGACAGTGAACAATGAAGGGGAGCCGGTAAGAGTAGTAATGGGTCGTTCAGGCGAGGTTAAAGTCGTGGATCCGAACACTGGCAAACTATTGATCAGCAACCACGTGCCTTACGGTTCATTCCTGCATGTGGAAGACGGTCAGATCATTGAGAAAGGCGCACAAATCTGTAACTGGGATCCATACAACGCGGTTATCTTGTCCGAATTCGACGGTGAAATCACTTATGAGTCCATCATTGAGGGTATCACCTACCGTGAGGAGTCGGATGAGCAGACAGGTTATCGTGAGAAAGTGATCATCGATACAAAAGATAAAACGCAGAACCCTGCTATTGTGGTGAATCCGAAGAATGGCGAGCCGAAGGGCTATAACATTCCGGTAGGAGCGCACTTAACGGTAGAGAACGGCGAGAAGATCAAAGCCGGTCAAATCCTGGTGAAGATTCCTCGCGCGATAGGTAAGACACGTGACATCACGGGTGGTCTGCCACGTGTGACAGAATTATTCGAAGCGCGTAACCCATCTAACCCGGCCGTTGTGTCTGAAATTGATGGTGTGGTAACCTATGGTAGCGTGAAGCGTGGTAACCGTGAAATCTACATCGAGTCGAAAGACGGAGTGAAGAAGAAGTACATGGTGCCGCTTTCCAAGCACATCCTGGTGCAGGACAATGACTTCGTACGTGCGGGTATGCCGTTGTCAGATGGTGCTATCACACCGTCCGACATTCTGAATATTCAGGGTCCGGGTGCCGTTCAGGAATACCTGGTGAATGAGATTCAGGAAGTATACCGTCTGCAGGGTGTGAAGATCAACGACAAGCACATTGAGGTGGTAGTACGCCAGATGATGCAGAAAGTGATTGTAGTGGATGCAGGTGATACAAGCTTCCTGGAAAACCAGGTAGTGGACAAAATCACCTTCATGGAAGAGAACGACCGCATCATCGACATGAAAGTGGTTGAAGATGCCGGTGACTCTGTGAACCTGAAGCCAGGCCAGATTGTAACCGCCAGAAGGCTCCGTGATGAGAACTCCAGCCTGAAGCGTCGTGATATGAAACTGGTGACAGTGCGTGATGCATCTCCAGCCGTGTCAAGACCAACATTGCAGGGTATCACACAGGCTTCATTGGGTACGCAAAGCTTTATCTCAGCGGCATCGTTCCAGGAAACAACAAAAGTTCTGAGCGAGGCGGCAATCAAAGGTAAAGCTGATGAACTGCTTGGTCTGAAAGAAAACGTGATTGTAGGTCACCTGATTCCTGCAGGTACAGGTCTGAGAGAATATCAGAAACTGATTGTAGGAAGCAAGGATGAGTACGAAGCATTGGTAGAGTCTAAGAAGGCCACTACCAAAAGACAGCAAGAATTACAGAAAAGATAGTTGAGCCATGGCGGAAGATCTGCAAAAGCAAAATCAGATAAACATTGAACTGTCAGAGGAAGTAGCGGAAGGCGAATACGCCAACTTAGCGATGATAGCGCACTCGAGCAGCGAATTTGTGATCGATTTTATAAGATTGATGCCAGGTCTGCCAAAAGCAAAAGTCAAATCAAGAGTCGTTATTACGCCGGAGCATGCCAAAAGATTATTGGCTGCTCTGGCTGATAACGTTAAAAAATTTGAGGACAGCTTCGGCGAGATAAAGCATGCACAGGAAGCTCCCTCTTTCCCGATGAACTTCGGCGGAACAGTTGGGGAAGCCTAAGGTGCTAATAATTAATGAATTAATATTTTGATATTGCAGCGGGATTTATATACCTTTGCAGTCCGAAATTTTGAGTAGAAAAAATCTATAATTAACAGATTGTAAATGCCTACTATACAGCAATTAGTAAGAAAGGGAAGAGAGAAACTAACAACTAAATCAAAATCTCCTGCCCTAGATTCATGCCCACAGCGCCGTGGTGTATGTACAAGAGTATATACCACAACGCCTAAGAAGCCAAACTCTGCCATGCGAAAAGTGGCAAGGGTAAGACTAACAAACGGTAAAGAAGTCAACGCCTATATCCCAGGTGAAGGCCACAACCTTCAGGAGCACTCGATTGTGCTTATCAGAGGAGGTAGAGTGAAAGACCTTCCGGGAGTACGTTACCACATCGTACGTGGTGCGTTGGATACAGCTGGTGTAAGCGGCCGTCTTCAGTCACGTTCTAAGTACGGTGCGAAGCGACCAAAACCAGGACAGGCTCCAGCTGCCGCAAAAGGTAAAAAACGATAATCCATAGAGTACAAATACAATGAGAAAAGCAAAGCCTAAAAGTAGAATTCTCCTTCCTGATCCTAAATACAAAGAGACCCTGGTAACACGTTTCGTGAACTACATGATGGTTGACGGTAAGAAAAGTGTTGCTTACGGAATCTTCTACGATGCTGTAGAAATAGTAGAGCAAAGAACAAAAGAAAACGGTCTTGAAACCTGGAAAAAGGCATTGAACAACATCATGCCAAGCGTAGAGGTGAAGAGCCGCAGGGTAGGGGGAGCTACATTCCAAGTGCCGACTGAGGTTCGACCAGACCGCAGAGTATCTCTGGGTATTAAGTGGATGATTTCTCTTGCCCGCAAGAGAGGTGAGAAGACAATGAAAGACAGATTAGCAGGAGAGATTATTGCTGCTGCTAAAGGCGAAGGTGCTGCCGTGAAGAAAAAAGACGACATGCACAGAATGGCAGAAGCAAACAAAGCATTCTCACACTTTAGATTCTAAAGAATGGCAACAAGAGATTTAAAATACACACGGAATATTGGTATTGCCGCGCACATTGATGCCGGTAAGACCACTACGACCGAACGAATTCTATATTATGCTGGTGTAAGCCATAAAATTGGTGAAGTGCATGATGGCGCTGCAACAATGGACTGGATGGAGCAGGAGCAGGAGCGTGGTATTACCATTACCTCTGCCGCTACAACAGTAAAGTGGCCTTACAGAGGGCAGGACTACCATATCAACATCATTGACACTCCGGGCCACGTGGACTTTACCGTAGAGGTAAACCGTTCCCTTCGCGTACTGGATGGTCTGGTGTTCCTTTTCAGTGCCGTTGACGGTGTGGAGCCACAGTCTGAGACAAACTGGCGCCTTGCTGACAACTACAAAGTAGCTCGTATCGGTTTCGTTAATAAAATGGACCGTTCAGGAGCTGATTTCCTTGCTGTTTGCAAGCAGGTGAAAGAAATGCTGGGAAGCAACGCTGTAGCCCTTCAGTTACCGATTGGTGCTGAAGATAACTTCAAAGGTGTTGTGGACCTGGTAAACAACCGTGGTATCATCTGGAACGAAGAAGATAAAGGGATGACCTTTACTGAGGTTCCGATTCCGGATGACATGGTAGAAGAAGCCGCTGAATACAGAGAGAAACTTCTGGAAGCTGTAGCAGAGTACGATGAAACTTTGATGGAGAAATACTTCGAAGATCCGGACTCTATTTCAGAAGATGAGATCTTGGCTGCACTTCGTGCCGCTACAATCGACATGGCCATCGTGCCAATGCTGTGTGGTTCTTCTTTCAAAAACAAAGGTGTTCAGACAATGCTTGACTACGTGATGGCGCTTTGCCCGTCACCTATGGACAAAGAGAGCATCGTAGGAACTAACCCGGATACAGGTGCTGAAGTAGCACGTAAGCCAAGTGAGACGGAGCCTTTCGCAGGTCTGGCTTTCAAAATCGCTACTGACCCTTATGTAGGTCGTCTGTGCTTCGTGAGAGCTTACTCTGGTGTACTGGAGTCTGGTTCTTATATCTTCAACACACGTTCTGGTAACAAAGAGCGTATTTCCCGCATCTTCCAGATGCACGCCAACAAGCAGAATCAGATTGAAAGACTGGCTGCTGGTGACATCGCTGCGGTAGTAGGCTTTAAAGACATCAAGACGGGTGACACCCTTTGCGATCAAAATGCAAAGATTGTACTCGAGTCTATGGAGTTCCCAGAGCCGGTAATCGGATATGCAATCGAGCCTAAAACGCAGGCTGACTCTGATAAAATGGGTATGGCGATTGCCAAGCTTGTGGAGGAGGATCCAACCTTGCAGGTAAACACTGACGAGGAAACTGGTCAGACAATCTTGAGGGGTATGGGTGAGCTTCACCTTGAAATCATCATCGACCGTATGAAGCGCGAATTCAAGGTTGAGCTGAACCAGGGTGCTCCGCAGGTAGCTTATAAAGAGACAATCACCAAAACTGTTGAGCACCGTGAGGTATTCAAGAAGCAGTCCGGTGGTCGTGGTAAGTTCGCCGACATCGTGTTCAACATGGGACCACGTGAAGACGGCAAGCAGGGACTTGAGTTCGAGAATGCTATCGTTGGTGGTGTTATCCCTCGTGAATTCATTCCAGCTGTTCAGAAAGGTTTCGAAGAAGCTATGAAGAATGGTATCCTGGCAGGCTTCCCGGTTGACTCTATGAAAGTGCGTCTGTTCCACGGTTCATTCCACGATGTTGACTCCGATGCCTTGTCATTCGAACTGGCTGCACGTCAGGGCTTCAAAGAAGCAGGTAAGCAGTGTGCTCCAAAGCTTCTTGAGCCAATCATGGCAGTTGACGTAGTGACACCAGATGAATACACTGGTCCGGTAACTGGTGACCTGAACAGAAGAAGAGGTTTAATGAAAGGTATGGATACAAAAGGTACTTCTACAGTTGTGAAGGCTGACGTTCCACTTTCTGAACTGTTCGGTTATGTAACTGACCTGAGAACCATTACTTCTGGTAGAGCGACAGCTTCTCTTACTTTCTCACATTATGAGCAAGTACCGCAGAACTTAGCAGATGCCATCATTGCCAAATTAAAAGGAACTGCAGCTAAATAGTAGTAAAATAATGAATCAGAAAATAAGAATTAAATTAAAGTCTTACGACCACAACCTGGTAGACAAGTCTTCTGAGAAGATTGTGAAAGCTGTGAAAGCTACTGGTGCTATCGTAAGCGGACCAATTCCTCTTCCAACTGAGAAGGATAAATTCACTGTACTACGCTCACCACACGTGAACAAGAAGTCTCGTGAGCAGTTCCAGCTTTGCACTTACAAGCGCTTGGTAGATATCTACTCTACGAGCTCTAAAACAGTAGATGCTTTGATGAAACTTGAGCTGCCAAGCGGTGTTGATGTAGAAATCAAAGTTTGATAAATACAGAAACGAGTAAAAAAAGAGAACCGAGAAATCGGTTCTCTTTTTTTATAACTGTATGATTCATAAATATTTTAGGTGAAAGCTATTGAAAGAAAAAATAATTTCATAACTTTGCACTCCCTTAGAAAACTGAGGGGAATAATAAACTATATCCATCTTTTAAAAAATAAGTTGAATGCCTGGAATTATCGGTAAAAAAATCGGAATGACAAGCCTCTTCACAGCAGATGGTAAATACACACCAGTTACGATTATCCAAGCTGGCCCATGTGTAGTTACTCAGGTGAAGACAGTCGAGACGGATGGCTATGAAGCTGTTCAGCTTGCCTATGGCGAGAAGAAGCTTAAGAGAGTAACTAAGGCGGAGGCCGGACATTACAAGAAAGCGAATACAGCTCCTGCTAAGAAGGTGGCAGAATTTACCATCGAAGAAGGTACTACCCACACACTGGGAGAGACTGTAGATGTAAACCTGTTCATTGAAGGAGAATTCATCGACGTTGTAGGAACATCAAAAGGTAAAGGTTTCCAGGGTGTTGTGAAGCGCCACGGTTTTGCTGGTGTGGGCGGTCAGACGCACGGTCAGCACAACAGGGCAAGGCACCCAGGTTCAATCGGTGCTGCCTCATGGCCTTCAAGAGTGTTCAAAGGTATGCGCATGGCAGGTAGAACAGGCGGTAACAGAGTAAAGATTGAAAACTTGACTGTACTGCGTGTTATTGCTGAAAAAAACCTTTTGGTTGTTAGTGGCTCTGTACCAGGTGCCAAAAATTCTTACGTGTTAATTGAGAAATAAAAATGGAGCTTTCTGTATTAAATATCAAAGGTGAAGATACAGGCAGAAAGGTAACCCTTTCTGATGCTGTGTTTGGTTTAGAGCCAAACGAGCATGCAATGTATCTTGACGTGAAACAGTACCTGGCCAACCAGAGACAAGGTACACACAAGTCAAAAGAACGCAACGAAGTAGCAGGTTCTACTAAAAAAATAAAAAAGCAAAAAGGTACTGGTGGCGCCCGTGCAGGTAGCATCAAATCCCCTCTTTTTGTAGGTGGTGGCCGCGTGTTCGGTCCTAAGCCGAGAAACTACAGCTTCAAGCTGAACAAGAAGTTGAAGAGAGCTGCGCGTCTTTCTGCACTGTCTCTTTTAGCCCGCAACAACCAGGTAGCCCTAGTAGAGTCTTTCTCTTTAGATGCTCCTAAAACAAGCGAGTTCAAAGGTATCCTGAACAACCTACAGTCAACTGGCAAAACACTCGTGTTATTACCTGCTGTTGATAAGAATATTGTATTGTCTGGCAGAAACCTTCCGAAAGTAAAGATTTCTACAGCCAGCGATGTAAATACTTACGACCTGTTGAACACAGAGAAGCTGTTATTGGTTGAGGAGTCTGTTAATGTATTGGAAAACCTCTTAAGCGCGAAATAATGAACGTTCTGAAAAGACCCATCATCACTGAAAAATTTGCTGCCTTGAACGAGGTAGGTAAATATGCTTTTGAGGTACATAAAAACGCCAATAAAGTAGAGATAAAGAAAACGATTGAGCAGATGTACGGAGTTACTGTTGTGAAAGTAGCTACCATGCGTTCACTTGGTAAAGTAAAAACAAAATACACCAAGTCCGGAGCAGTAAGTGGTCGTACCTCTCTGATCAAAAAAGCGATAGTAACCCTGAAAGAGGGTGAAGTAATAGACTTTTACAGCGGCATATAATTAAATTAAAATGGCTTTAAAGAAGTTAAGACCAACATCACCAGGTCAAAGATTCAGAGTAGCCCCTGCCTTCGACGAGGTAACTACATCTACTCCTGAGAAATCTTTGTTGGCACCTATCAAAAAATCTGGTGGACGCAATGACTCTGGTAAAATGACAATGCGCTATACGGGCGGTGGTCATAAGAAGAGATACAGAGTAATCGATTTCAAGCGTACAAAGCACGGTGTTCCTGCAACTGTTAAAACGATCGAGTACGATCCAAACAGAACGGCACGTATCGCCCTGTTGCACTACGTGGATGGCGAGAAAACATATATCATTGCTCCTGCAGGACTACAGGTTGGTACTGTAGTAAACTCAGGACCTGGTATTGCGCCGGAAGTAGGTAACTGCCTGCCTCTATCTGAAATTCCTCTTGGTACAATCATACACAACATTGAGTTGCAGCCAGGTGCTGGCGCGGTGCTTGCAAGAAGCGCCGGATCTTACGCACAGCTGGTAGCTCGTGAAGCGCGTTATGCCACTATCAAGCTTCCTTCAGGTGAGCTTAGAATGGTGTTGGTAAACTGTGTTGCCACGGTAGGTACAGTTTCTAACTCTGACCACATGAACATCAACCTTGGTAAAGCAGGTCGTAACAGATGGTTAGGTAAGCGTCCGAGAGTACGTGGTGTTGCCATGAACCCGGTTGATCACCCTATGGGTGGTGGTGAAGGTAAATCTTCAGGCGGTCACCCACGCTCACGTAAGGGCTTGTATGCGAAAGGTCAGAAGACCCGCAACAAGAACAAGTATTCTGAACAGCTTATAGTTAATAGAGGAAAGAAGAAATAAATGGCTAGATCATTAAAAAAAGGGCCTTACATTGACTATAGGCTCGAAAAGAAAGTGAATGTAATGAACGAAGGCAATAAGAAGACGGTTATAAAGACCTGGTCTCGCCGCTCTATGATATCTCCGGATTTCGTAGGCCACACCTTCGCAGTTCATAATGGTAATAAATTTATTCCGGTATATGTGACGGAAAACATGGTAGGTCATAAACTCGGCGAGTTTGCTCCAACCAGAAACTTCAGAGGTCACGTTGCTAAAAAAGATAAAGGCAAGCGATAATCATGGAAGCAGTAGCAAGATTAAATAACGTGCCTACTTCTCCTCGCAAAATGAGATTAGTAGCTGGCTTGATACGCGGCAAAAGCGTAGCAAGAGCCCTGAATTTGTTGAAATTTGAGGCAAACTCTGGTTCAGAAAAACTCGAAAAGCTTCTTTTATCTGCTTTATCAAACTGGCAGCAGAAGAATGAGGATGCTCGCATTGAAGATGCAAATCTTTACATCCGTGAGATCTTCGTGAACGAAGGAAGAATGCTGAAGCGCCTGCGCCCGGCTCCACAAGGCCGCGGTCACCGCATCAGAAAGAGATCAAACCATGTAACTGTTGTTATCGACAGCATGACTGAAGAGCAAATCGAGCAGCAGCAATCAAAGAAATCTAAAAAAGCCAACAAGTAAGAAATGGGACAGAAAGTAAATCCAATCGGTTTTCGACTCGGCATTATCAAAGGTTGGGATTCTAACTGGTATGGCGGCAAAGATTTCGCTGATAAGCTGATTGAAGACGAGAAAATCAGAAAATATATACTAGCGCGTATTCCTAAGGGCGGCATTTCCAAAATCATTATTGAGAGAACGCTGAAGCGCATCACGATTACTGTTAACACAGCCAGACCAGGTGTTGTTATTGGTAAAGGCGGTCAGGAAGTAGATAAGATCAAAGAAGAGCTTAAGAAGCTGACAAACAAAGATATTCAAATCAATATCTTTGAAATCAAGCGTCCTGAGTTAGATGCCAAGCTGGTAGGTGAGTCTATCGCCCAGCAGCTGCAGGCTCGTATCTCTTTCCGCCGTGCCATGAAGCAAGCCATTGCTTCTGCTTTGAGAGTAGGAGCTGAAGGTATCAAAGTGCAGGTTTCAGGCCGTTTAGGTGGTGCTGAAATGGCAAGAACAGAGCATTACAAAGAAGGAAGAACTCCTCTTCACACGCTTCGTGCTGATATCGACTACGCTCTGTCTGAAGCTCAGACAGTATATGGTAAACTAGGTATCAAAGTATGGATCTTCAAAGGCGAAGTTTACGGCAAGAAAGACCTTACTCCGAACGCTGGCTTAGAAAGTGGCAAAGGCGGACCTAGTGGAAACACTGGTGGTGGCGACAGACGTGGTGGCAACCGCAACAAGAAAGCGGATGGTGCCGGTGGTGACAGACGTGGTGGCAACCGCAACAAGCGTCGTCAATAATTGATTGTTAACATTATTACGTTTTAGAAAATGTTACAGCCTAAAAGGACTAAATATAGAAAAATGCAAAAAGGCCGCGTGAAAGGTCTGGCTCATAGAGGCAGTACTATTTCATTTGGTTCTTTCGCAATCAAATCGCTGGAAGCTACTTGGATTACCAGCCGCCAGATAGAGGCCGCTCGTATCGCGATGACGAGAGCAATGAAGCGTGAAGGTCAGGTATGGATTCGTATTTTCCCTGACAAGCCTATCACCAAGAAGCCTGCAGAGGTTCGAATGGGTAAAGGTAAAGGTTCCCCGGAATATTGGGTAGCAGTAGTAAAGCCTGGTACCATTATGTTTGAATCTGATGGAGTTAGCTTAGAAGTAGCAAAAGAGTCACTGAGACTTGCTGCGCAGAAGCTGCCGGTAAAAACAAAATTTGTAGTACGTAGAGATTACGTTGAGAAATAAAATGAAAAATTCAGAGATCAAAGCTTTGTCTTCAGAAGAGCTGAACGAAAGGCTAAACACTGAGCGCGCTAACATGCAGAACCTACGTTTTGCACATGCTATATCTCCTTTGGAGAACCCCATGAAAATCCGTGAGACGAAGCGTACTATCGCTCGTCTTAACACGGAAAAACGCAGTCGTGAAATAGCTAACTCTTAAGACCTCAAATATCATGGAAGAGAGAAACCTAAGAAAAGAAAGAAGTGGCAGAGTTGTTAGCAACAAGATGAACAAGTCTATCACGGTACTGGTGGAAAGCAGAATGAAACACCCGATTTACGGAAAGTTTTTGAAGAAGTCCACTAAGTTCATGGCTCACGACGAGAACAACGATTGCAACATTGGTGACACTGTTCGCATCCAGGAGACACGTCCGCTTAGCAAGAATAAGAACTGGCGTTTAGTAGAAATCATAGAAAGAGCGAAATAAGATGATACAGCAGGAATCAAGACTATCTGTAGCTGATAACAGCGGTGCCAAAGAAGTTCTTTGCATCCGCGTATTAGGCGGTACTGGTAAGAAATATGCTTCAATTGGTGATAAAATTGTAGTAACTGTAAAGTCAGCTCTTTCTTCTGGTAACGTAAAAAAGGGAACTGTTTCTAAGGCAGTTATTGTAAGAACAAAGAAAGAGGTTAGAAGAAAAGACGGGTCTTATATCCGTTTTGACGACAACGCTGCTGTTCTTTTGAATGCAAACAATGAGCCACGCGGTACGCGTATCTTTGGCCCGGTTGCACGTGAACTTCGTGAAAAGCAATTCATGAAAATTGTTTCGTTAGCGCCTGAAGTTCTATAACCAATAATTCAGATTAAAATGAATAAGAAAAAACTTCATGTAAAAACTGGCGATACAGTTAAAGTTATTGCCGGTGACGAGCGCGGCAAGACTGGCCGTATAACTGCCGTTAATTTAGAAAAGCAGAGAGTAACAATTGAAGGCTTGAACCTGGTAACAAAGCACAACAAGCCGAGTGCTCAGAACCCACAGGGTGGCATAACTAAAGTAGAAGCTCCTATCCATGCTAGCAATGTAGCGCTTGTAGATCCTAAAACAGGAGAAACAACGAAAGCTGCTACAAGAAAAAACAGCGAAGGTAAAACAGAGCGTTACTCTAAAAAGACAGGAGAGGTAATCTAAGATGGCAACTACAAGATTTAAAGAAAAATACGAAAATGAGGTAGTGCCTGCCTTGAGAGAGAAGTTCCAGTACAAGAACATCATGCAGGTGCCTAAACTCACTAAAATTTCAATCAACAAAGGCATCGGTGCTGCCGTGTCTGACAAAAAGTTGGTTGATATCGGAGTGGATGAGCTTACTACCATCACCGGACAAAAAGCTGTTGCAACCATCGCGAAGAAGTCGGTTTCGAACTTCAAACTTCGTGAGGGTATGCCAATCGGTGCCCGTGTGACGCTTAGAGGCGAGAAGATGTATGAGTTCCTGGACCGTTTGCTGACAATCGCACTTCCACGAGTACGTGACTTCAGAGGTGTGAGCGATAAAGGCTTTGATGGTCGTGGTAACTACACATTAGGTGTAAAAGAGCAGATTATCTTCCCTGAGATCAGCATTGACAAAGTAAAAGCCATCACAGGTATGGACATTACTTTTGTAACAACAGCTAACACAGACGAAGAAAGCTACGAACTGTTGAGAGCATTCGGTATGCCTTTCGTAAACATTAAGAGATAAGAAAATGGCAAGAGAATCAGTAAAAGCTAGAGAGCTTAAAAGACAGAAGGCGGTAGCGAAATATGCTACTAAAAGAGCTGAGCTTAAAGCAAACGGAGACTACGAGGCTTTAGACAAGCTTCCTCGTAACGCATCCCCTGTGAGACTTCATAACCGCTGCAAACTGTCTGGAAGACCAAGAGGTTACATGAGAAAATTCGGTATCTCTCGTGTGGTTTTCAGAGAACTGGCTGTTATGGGTAAAATTCCTGGTGTAACCAAAGCGAGCTGGTAAATTTTTCTTAACATATTAAGAATCATCAAAAGATATTAGTATCTTTGCCCCTCGCTTAGATAAAGCATTCGTTATTTTATTAAATCAGAATGAACACAGATCCAATAGCAGATTATTTAACTAGAGTGCGTAACGCTATCAAGGCGAACCATAGAATAGTTGAAATACCATCTAGCAACATAAAAAAAGAGATTACAAAGGTATTGTACGACAAAGGGTACATACAGAGTTATAAATTTGAAGACTCTGCTGTACAAGGTACAATCAAGATAGCTCTGAAGTACAACCCTAACACTAAGCAGTCTGCTATTGTGAAATTGGACAGGGTAAGTAAGCCAGGGCTGCGTAAATACGCCGGAAGTGAAAACCTGCCACGTGTACTGAACGGTTTAGGCATTGCAATATTGTCTACTTCCAAAGGCGTAATGACAGAAAAAGAAGCCCGCTCCCTGAACATTGGTGGCGAGGTGTTATGTTATGTTTATTAATAAGGAGGATAGACAATGTCACGTATAGGAAAATTGCCAATCACCCTGCCAGGAAATATCGAAGTATCTGTTGCTGATAACAACGTTGTTACGGTAAAAGGACCAAAAGGATCTTTGTCTACTCCGGTAGACAAAGATATTATTGTGAAGCAGCAGGATAACGAACTTGTTGTAGAGCGCCCAACAGAGCAGAAACGCCACAAGGCGATGCACGGCTTGTACAGGTCTCTTATCAATAACATGGTAGTTGGCGTGAGCGAAGGTTACAAAGAGCAACTTGAGTTAGTAGGTGTTGGTTATAAAGCATCTATGGTAGGTTCAGTTCTTGAGCTTTCCCTGGGTTACTCTCACAACATTTTCATGAGCTTACCAGAAGGCGTTACAGCTACAGCAGTAACAGAAAAAGGTAAGTCTCCAATCATCACGCTTGAGAGTAACGACAAGCAATTGCTCGGACAGGTTGCTGCTAAAATCAGATCACTGCGTAAGGTTGAGCCATACAAAGGTAAGGGTATCCGCTTCGTAGGTGAAGTAATCAGAAGAAAAGCTGGTAAGACAGCGTCTAAATAATCATCATCATGTCTACGAATAAGATTACAAGAAGACTAAGAATCAAAAGAAGTATCAGAAACAAAATTTCTGGTACTTCTACAAGGCCAAGATTGTCTGTGTTCCGCAGTAACAAAGGTATATACGCACAGCTAATCGATGATACTACTGGTGTGACACTAGCAGCTGCCTCTTCCCTGAAACTTGATGATGCAAAAGCAAATGTTGAAACTGCCGGTAGAGTAGGTAGAGAGATCGCTGCGAAAGCTATCGAAAAAGGTATCTCTGAAGTAGTATTTGACCGTTCAGGTTACCTCTATCACGGTAAAGTAAAATCATTGGCAGAAGGCGCTCGTGAAGCTGGCCTTAAATTCTAAAAATTATGTTGAAGAATAATATACGAAGCGTAAAGGCTAGCGAAATCGAATTAAAAGAGAGAGTAGTAGCCATTAACCGTGTTGCCAAGGTTGTTAAAGGTGGTAGAAGATTCAGTTTCGCAGCCATCGTTGTTGTTGGCGACGGAAACGGCGTTGTAGGATACGGACTTGGTAAAGCCAATGAAGTAACTGACGCTATTGCAAAAGGAATTGATGATGCAAAGAAGAACCTGGTAAAGGTTCCGATTTACCATAGCACAGTGCCACACCCAATGGAGGGTAAATACTCTGGTGGTTTTGTACTGATTAAGCCAGCTGCTGCGGGTACCGGTGTAATTGCCGGTGGTGCGATGCGTGCTGTGTTAGAGAGTGCTGGTATCAAAGACGTACTTTGCAAGTCTAAAGGTTCTTCTAACCCACACAACGTGGTAAAAGCAACTTTCGACGCTCTTTCTAAAATGCGTGATCCTTTGGCTGTTGCGCAGCAACGTGGTGTTAATTTACAGAAAGTATTCAACGGATAATTGATATGGCTAAAGTAACAATCACTCAGGTTAAGAGTATTATCGACCGTCCGAAAGACCAGAAGGCTACTATGAAAGCGCTTGGTCTAGGAAAAATAAGCAAATCAGTATCTGTTGAACTAACTCCACAGATTGCTGGTATGGTAAAAAAAGTTCACAGTTTAGTAGAAGTTAAAGACTTTCAATAATGTACTTAAATTCTTTAAAACCTGCAGAAGGTGCTGTTAAAGCCAGAAAAAGAATAGGTAGAGGTACTGGATCCGGTAAAGGTGGAACATCTACCCGTGGCCACAAAGGTGCCAAATCTCGTTCTGGTTATTCACAGAAATCCGGCTTCGAAGGTGGTCAGATGCCACTTCAGAGACGTGTACCTAAGTACGGCTTCAAAAACATCAACCGTGTTGAGTATAAAGCCATCAACTTAGATGTATTACAGTCACTGGCGGAGTCAGCTAATGAAACAGTTTTCAACTTTGAGTTCTTCAAAGCACACGGATTGGTTCAGAAAAACGATAAAGTAAAAATATTAGGCAGAGGAGAGTTGAACAAAGCTGTAGAAGTACATGCCCATGCATTCTCTGGAACTGCAACATCATCCATAGAAAAAGCAGGCGGTAAAACAGTAGCGCTCTAATCGATCGGTATGAAGAAGCTTATAACAACTTTTAAGAACATTTTTGCTATTGAAGACCTTAGGGTTCGAATCTTCAACACTATTTTCTTCATTGCAATATTCAGACTTGGTTCTTTTGTTGTTTTACCTGGTGTTGATCCTAACCAACTACAGGCCAACACTGGTGGCCTGTTTGGTTTGTTAGATACATTCCTTGGTGGAGCATTTAGCAATGCGTCTATCTTTGCGTTAGGTATCATGCCTTACATTTCCGCTTCGATTGTACTGCAGCTGTTAACCATCGCTGTTCCTTATTTCCAAAAAATGCAGAAGGAGGGTGAGTCTGGTAGAAAGAAAATCAACCAAATCACCCGAGTTCTTACCATTGTCATCACTTTAGCACAGGCGGTAGGCTTTGTTGCCACGCTTAATGCTGAAGCGATTGTTATCAATCAGACGCTCTTCACCATCACGTCGATGATTGTGCTTACTTCAGGTACTATCTTCTGTATGTGGTTAGGTGAGAGAATAACAGATAAGGGTATCGGTAACGGTATTTCGATGCTGATTATGATCGGTATTATCTCCCGATTCCCAGGTGCTATTTTTGCTGAAGCATTGTCAAAACAGCTCAATGGCGCATTATTATTCTTATTTGAATTGTTCGTTCTGTTCTTCGTGGTGATGTCGGTTGTGATGCTGACACAAGCAATCAGAAGAATTCCAGTTCAGTATGCAAAGCAGGTAGGAGGTAGTTCTCTTTACAGTGGTCAGCGTCAGTTTATTCCACTTAAAGTGAATGCAGCAGGTGTTATGCCTATCATATTCGCGCAGTCTCTGATGTTTTTACCTTCCATGATTGCGTCTATCTGGGCTGACTCAAATGAAACTGCAAATTACATCGGTGCTACTTTCTCAGATTTTACATCATGGCAGTATAACCTGGTGTTTGGTCTACTGATTCTGGTGTTCACTTATTTCTACACTGCTATCAGTGTAAATCCGAACCAGATTGCAGATGACCTGAAGAGAAGCGGGGGCTTTATACCAGGTGTGAAGCCGGGCAGAGCAACCTCTGAATATATCGACACTATCCTGACAAGAATTACGCTTCCTGGTGCTATTTACCTGGCGCTTGTGGCGATATTCCCTTCCATAGCAATGCTATTAGGTGTAACAAGAGAGTTTTCTCAATTCTTCGGTGGAACTTCACTCATCATCATGGTTGGTGTTGTGCTGGATACCCTGCAGCAAGTAGAAAGCTATCTGCTTATGCGTCACTACGATGGTATGATGAAATCAGGAAAGCTTCGCGGTAGAACTGAGAACATAGCTACCATGGCATCTTAGTAAATGATTAATTATAAAACGGAAGAAGAAATAGAGCTAATTCGCCAGAGTGCTTTGATTTTGAGCAAAGCACATGGCGAAATTGCTCGTCTTATAAAGCCAGGTGTTTCGACACTTGCATTAGATAAGCGTGCTGAAGAATTCATCAGAGATAATGGAGGGCAGCCGTCTTTTAAAAACTATAATGGTTTTCCTTACAGCCTTTGTATATCAGTTAACTCAACTGTTGTACATGGCTTTCCTGGTGAATACGTTTTGAACGATGGAGACATTATCTCTGTTGATGCAGGTGTTTACTACAAAGGATTCCACAGCGACTGTGCTTATACGCATGCTGTGGGCAACGTGACGGAAGAGGTAAAAGACCTCTTGAAAGTGACGAAGGAGTCGCTTTATAAAGGTATAGAGAAAGCAACAGTTGGCGCGAGGCTAGGAGATGTTTCCTACACCATACAGGAACATGCTGAATCGCATGGGTATAGTGTGGTGAGAGAACTTGTCGGTCATGGTATTGGCCGCAATCTTCATGAATCTCCTGAAGTTCCCAATTATGGACGTCGGGGGCAAGGTATCAAACTTCAGAACGGTTTGGTTATTGCTATTGAGCCCATGATTAATCTTGGCACCCGGCATATAGTGCAGGAGGATGATGGCTGGACTATCAGAACAAAAGATAAAAAACCTTCTGCCCATTTCGAGCACTCCGTAGTGGTGCGAAAGGATAAGGCTGAGATTTTAACAACATTTGATTATATAGAAGCAGCAAACAAATCATAAATGGCAAAACAGTCGTCCATAGAGCAAGACGGAACTATAATTGAAGCTTTGTCTAACGCCATGTTTAGAGTGGAGCTTGAAAATGGTCATCAGGTAGTCGCTCATATCTCCGGTAAAATGAGAATGCATTACATCAAAATTTTACCAGGTGACAGAGTAAAATTAGAAATGTCGCCTTATGACCTTACAAAAGGCAGAATTGTTTACCGATATAAATAAATAAAATGAAAGTTAAAGCATCAGTAAAAAAGAGAAGTGCTGATTGTAAAGTTATCCGCCGCAAGGGGAAGCTTTATGTAATCAACAAAAAGAATCCAAGATATAAACAAAGACAAGGATAATTAAATAATAGTATGGCTAGAATTGCAGGAGTAGATATTCCGGATAACAAAAGAGGCGAAATCGCTTTGACTTATATTTTTGGTATTGGTCGTAGCTTAGCGCAGCAGATACTTACTAAGGCCGGGGTGGATCTTGACAAAAAAGTGAAGGATTGGTCGGAAGACGAAGCCGGAGAGATCAGATCAATTATTGCAGCTGATCACAAAACTGAAGGTGTTCTCCGTTCTGAAGTGCAGCTGCACATCAAGCGTTTGATGGACATCGGTAGCTACCGTGGGTTAAGACATCGTAAGGGTTTGCCAGTGCGCGGACAGCGTACCAAAAACAACTCACGTACCAGAAAAGGTAAGCGTAAGACAGTTGCAAACAAGAAGAAAGCTTCTAAATAATAATTGATCATGGCTCAGAAAAGAAAAGATAAAGCTAAAAAGCGAGTAGTTGTTGTAGAACCAACTGGTCAGGTACACATCAAAGCTTCTTTCAACAACATCATTATATCAGTAACCAATAACGTAGGTCAGGTAATATCTTGGGCTTCTGCTGGTAAAATGGGCTTTAAAGGTTCTAAAAAGAACACTCCGTATGCCGCTCAGATGGCAGCTGGCGATTGCGCTAAAGTTGCTTATGACCTTGGAATGCGCAAGGCTGAGGTGTTTGTAAAAGGTCCTGGTGCAGGTAGAGAATCTGCTATCCGTACTGTACAGAACACAGGTATAGAGGTAACTTCCATCAAAGACGTTACGCCTCTACCTCACAACGGATGTCGTCCACCGAAACGCAGAAGAGTTTAATTTCAAAATTAATTTAAGAAATGGCAAGATATACTGGTCCTAAAAGCAAGATCTCTCGCAAGTTTAACGAAGAGATTTTTGGCCCAAGCAAAGCACTTAAAAAGAAAGCTTACCCTCCGGGGATGCACGGCCGTGGCCGTCGTAAGAAGCAATCAGAATATGCTATTCAGTTAGCTGAAAAGCAGAAAGCGAAATATATATACGGTATTCTGGAGAAACAATTCGCTAATATCTTCGAAAAAGCTCACAGAAAAGGTGGTATCACCGGTGAGAACTTGTTAGCGTTACTGGAGTCTAGATTAGATAACACTGTTTACCGTTTAGGTATAGCTCCAACAAGAAGAGCTGCCCGTCAGCTTGTGTTGCATAAGCACATTTTAGTTAACGGCGATATCGTTAACATTCCTTCTTTCAGCCTTAAAGTTGGTGATGTAGTTTCAGTAAGAGAGAAATCAAAGTCTCTTGAAGCAATCACTACTTCCCTTACTACGCGTAATGCGCGTCAGTTTAGCTGGTTAGAGTGGGATGCTACCGAAATGGCAGGTAAGTACATCGCTACTCCTGACAGAGAGCAGATTCCTGAGAAAATCCAGGAGCAGCTGATCGTCGAGCTTTACTCTAAGTAAGCAGCATAATCAATTTATAACCTTTAACACTGCAAGTATGTCAATATTAGCATTTCAAATGCCAGAGAAAGTTGTGATGGAAAAAGCCGACGACTTTCATGGGTTATTTGAATTCAAGCCGCTTGAAAAAGGTTACGGTGTAACCATCGGTAATGCTCTGCGAAGAATTTTACTTTCTTCACTGGAAGGCTATGCCATCACGAGCATCCGTATAGGTGGTGTATTGCATGAGTTCTCGTCTGTTGAAGGGGTGGTTGAGGACGTTTCAGACGTAATCCTTAACTTGAAGATGGTTCGCTTGAAAAAAGTCAGCGAAGTTTTGGACGAAAAAATCACTGTTAGTCTCAGTGGTCAGGATACTTTCACCGCTGGTGATATAAACAAGTTCACTTCAAGCTTCCAGGTGCTAAACCCAGAACTGGTAATCTGCCACCTGGATAGCAGCATTAACTTTGAGGTTGAGCTGACAGTTCAGAAAGGACGTGGTTACGTTCCCGCTGACGAAAACAAGCCAGCCGAACAAGTATTTGGTCAAATTCCTATTGATGCCATCTACACACCTATCAAAAACGTGAAGTTTAGTGTTGAGAACACGCGAGTAGAGCAGAAAACTGACTACGAGAAACTTGTTCTTGACATCCAGACGGACGGTTCGATTCATCCCGAAGAAGCATTGAAAGGTGCGGCGAACATCCTGATACAGCACTTCATGCTGTTCTCTGATAACACAATGACTTTCGAAACAGCGAAACCTGAAGAGGAAGAAGCTGTAGACGAGGAACTGCTTCATATGCGCAAAGTTCTGAAGACTTCTCTTCAGGATATGGACCTGTCCGTGCGCGCCTACAACTGCTTAAAGGCAGCCGATATCAAAACTCTCGGCGACCTTGTACAGCTTGATATAGCCGATATGATGAAGTTCAGGAACTTTGGTAAGAAGTCGTTGACGGAGTTGGAGAACCTGGTTCAGGAAAAAGGATTGGTTTTCGGTATGGACCTTTCTAAGTACAAATTAGAAGAAGATTAATAAATCTACGGCATAATTCCCGATCCCTTCATAGGTTGATCGACGGTATGCACGTGCACAAATTACAATAATGAGACACGGTAAAAAAGTAAATCACTTAGGAAGAACCGCTTCACACCGTAAGGCAATGTTGTCAAACATGGCAGCTTCCCTTATCCTGCACAAGCGCGTTTCAACTACAGTAGCGAAGGCGAAAGCACTACGTAAGTATGTGGAGCCTCTGCTTACTAAATCTAAAAACGATACTACTCACTCAAGAAGAACTTGTTTTGCTTACCTGCAGAACAAAGAGTCTGTAAAGGAGCTTTTTGATGAGGTATCAGTAAAAGTAGCTAACAGGCCAGGCGGCTATACCCGTATCCTGAAGACTGGCTACAGACTGGGTGACAACGCAGAAATGTGCGTTATCGAGTTGGTAGACTACAACGAGGACATGCTGACAACAGCATCTACTGCTACTGGCGGTGCGAAGAAAACACGTCGTCGTGGTGGTAAGAAGAGCAGCGACAACGCTGGTGCTACGGCTCCTGCAACGGATGCTGGTACAACTGCTCCGGCTGTTGAAGCTTCAGCTCAGGCTGCAACTGAAACTCCAGATGCTCCGGCAGAGTCTACTGATTCTAACGATGAGACAAAAGATGCACAATAAGCTTTTTTTGTAAATAATTTAAGGGGACATGACGGAAGTCGTGTCCCTTTTTTATTTTTGTAACAAATCATGAATATGAAGAAGCAAATTTCAACAGAAGCAATACTTCTTTTAGAAGATGGTACCGTTTATAAAGGTAAGAGTTTAGGTAAAATCGGTACATCCGGTGGCGAGTTGTGTTTTAATACCGGAATGACAGGCTACCAGGAGATTTTCACTGACCCCTCTTATTATGGACAGATGGTGGTGACAACTGTATCGCACGTGGGCAACTATGGTGTACAGTCTAAAGAAGTAGAGTCTGACAGAGTTCAGATCAGTGGTCTTGTATGCAAAGACTTTTCAGATTTCTTTTCCAGAAAAACGGCAGAAGGCTCCTTACAGGAATATTTTGAAAAGGCCGGTGTGGTAGGTATATGTGAAATAGATACCAGAGCTTTGGTGCGCCATATCCGTGACAAAGGTGCCATGAACGCAATTGTTTCTTCTGAAACAACAGACATAGAAGAGTTGCGTAAAAAATTGGCAGAAGTGCCGTCTATGGCAGGTTTGGAGCTGTCATCAAAAGTGAGCACACCTACTGTTTATCATTACTCCCCTGAGGAAGTAAAATACAGAGTAGCAGTGCTTGACCTGGGTGTAAAGCAAAACAGCCTGAAGAACCTAGTGGCAAGAGGTTGCGAAGTAAAAGTTTTCCCTTACAATACTCCATTTGAAGAAATGGAAGCCTGGAACCCTGATGGTTACTTTATCTCTAACGGACCCGGTGACCCGGCTGCTACGACAGTAGCGGTGAATAGTGTAAAGCAAATGCTGGAGAAGCAGAAGCCGCTTTTCGGTATCTGTATGGGGCACCAAATGCTGGCGCAGGCAAATGGCATTGCGACCTACAAAATGCACAACGGTCACCGCGGGCTTAATCACCCGGTGAAGAACCTGCGCACAGGTCGTTCCGAGATTACGAGCCAGAACCATGGCTTTGTGGTGGATGCAGAGCAGTTACGTAATCACCCGGAGGTAGAGGTCACGCACATTAACCTGAACGATAACACTATTGAAGGCATCCGTATGAAATCAAAGCCTGCCTTCTCTGTACAGTATCACCCGGAGTCATCACCAGGACCGCACGATTCAGAGTACCTGTTCGATGATTTCATTGAGCTGTTAGAACAAAATAAAATCAAGTAAAACTATAGTTAAAAACAAACATGAGCTTAATCACAGACATTAAAGCGAGACAAATCTTCGACTCAAGAGGTAATCCTACTGTTGAAGTAGATGTATTTACAGAGTACGGTGCACTAGGGCGTGCTGCAGTTCCTTCCGGCGCATCAACAGGTGTACACGAAGCAGTAGAGCTCCGCGATAACGATAAGAGCAAATACATGGGCAAAGGCGTACTGCAGGCTGTGCAGAACGTGAACGAGAAAATTGCTGAAGAGCTTATCGGATTTCAGGTGTATGAGCAGAACCTGCTTGATAAGATTATGATCGAGCTGGACGGTTCTGGTAACAAAGGTAACTTAGGTGCCAACGCTATCTTAGGTGTATCACTGGCTATTGCCCGTGCAGCAGCTCAGGAACTGAACATGCCGCTTTACCGCTATGTAGGTGGTGTGAACGCCAACACCTTGCCAGTGCCGATGATGAACATCCTGAACGGTGGTAGCCATGCAGACAATGCCATCGACTTCCAGGAATTCATGATTATGCCTGTGGGTGCCGCTTCATTCTCTGAGGCACTTCGTATGGGTTCTGAGGTATTCCATCACCTGAAAAACGTACTGAAGAAAAAAGGTCTTTCTACAAACGTTGGTGATGAGGGTGGCTTTGCACCTAATATCGCTTCTAACGTAGAGGCTATTGAAGTAGTACTTCAGGCTATTGAAGCTGCCGGTTACAAGCCAGGCGACGACATGATGATCGCCATGGATGCTGCCTCTTCTGAGTTCTACGATGCTTCTTCAGGTACTTATCACTTCAAGAAGTCTACCGGCGATAAGCTTTCTTCTTCTGACATGGTGAGCTACTGGAACGAGTGGGTGAACAAATACCCTATCATCTCTATTGAAGATGGTATGGCTGAAGACGACTGGAAGGGCTGGAAAGAACTGACAGAGAAAACAGGTGATAAAGTACAGCTGGTAGGTGATGACCTGTTCGTAACGAACGTAGACCGCCTGCAGCAGGGTATCGACCAGGGCGTTGCTAACTCTATCCTAATCAAAGTAAACCAGATTGGTACCCTGACGGAGACTATCAACGCCATCAACCTTGGCCGTAGCCATGGCTATAAGAGCGTGATGAGCCACCGTTCCGGCGAGACTGAGGACAACACCATTGCTGACCTTGCTGTTGCCCTGAACACAGGCCAGATCAAAACGGGCTCCGCTTCCCGCTCTGACCGTATGGCCAAGTACAACCAACTGCTCCGCATTGAGGAGGAGCTGGGTGAGGTAGCTTACTTCCCTGGAAGAAAGTTCTAGTAATACAGAACATAAAATAAATGTGGTAAGGCTGTGGGTTATCTGACTCACAGCCTTATTTTTGTATAAGCACTTATTATCCTTACCGCTATGTACAGACGCATTCCCAAAATTTTCCGCAACTTCTATTTCATCACTTCTTTCCTGTTTTTAATCTGGATGCTCTTTTTTGATTCAAACGATTTTATTACGCAGTACCAGATGAACAAAACCCTCCGCAACCTGGAGGAGGAGAAGGAACATTACCTGGAAAAAATGGAAGAAGTGCAGCAGGACCGGAAGGAGCTGATGAGCAATGCGGAACTGCTGGAGAAGTTTGCCCGCGAAAAGTACCTGATGAAACGCCCGAACGAAGATGTGTTCATCATTGTGCCAAAGGAGGACTAGCAGAAGCAAGCCAAAGAGTAACCCCTCGTACGGGTAGATGTGTAGCCTGCGCAAAAGCACAGGCTACTTGCATTTTAGTTATCCCCACCTCAAAACAAAACCCCTCCCCAAATTATTTGTAACTTTGTGCTATGTGCTGTTGCTAAATAGCGGCAGCCTCACGTAATAAAAGATACTATGGCAAAAGTTGCAATAAACCTTTCTACTGGTGCACTTCAGCAGGCAGAAGTAATAGTAGGTATAGATTTAGGAACGACCAACAGCTTGGTGGCCTATATTCATCCTGAAGATAAAAAAGCCATCGCTATAAACGACCAGGGCCGTGGCACCATTGTGCCCTCAATTGTGCACTTCGCACAAAATGGCGAAACGCTGGTTGGTACAGAGGCGAAAGACTATCTCATCACAGATCCTGCTAATACTATTTACTCTGTAAAGCGCCTGCTTGGCAAGTCCTACCGTGACCTTGGCGAGCACAAAGACTATTTTGGATATAAGATAATAGACGACGATAGTGAAGGATTGGTAAAAATCCGGGTACAGGATAAATTCTATTCCCCAATAGAGCTATCGGCAGAAATACTGAAAGAACTGCGGGAGCGGGCAGAGCATTCCCTTAAAACACCGGTCAACCGTGCTGTGATTACAGTACCCGCTTACTTCAATGATTCACAGCGCCAAGCTACCCGCGATGCCGGAAAGCTGGCAGGGCTGGAGGTTCTCCGCATTGTGAACGAACCTACGGCAGCGGCACTCGCTTACGGTATTGGTATAGACCCGAATGAAGAGAAGACGGTGGCGGTATACGACTTAGGCGGCGGTACATTCGATATCTCTATCCTGAGCATACACCAGGGCATATTCGAAGTGCTTTCCACTAACGGAGATACATACCTGGGTGGCGACGACTTCGACCGGGCTATCATCAACCACTGGATAAGCGAAAACCAACTGGTAGCAGACACTATAAACCAGGACAAGAACCTGTCGCAGGAGCTGCGCCTGAAGGCAGAGGAGGCGAAGAAAGCGCTGAGCTCGCAGGAAGTATATACCAGCAACATCAACGGCACCATTGAATGCCACATTGAGCGCCACACTTTTGAAGGGCTGATAGCGCCTATTGTTGCCAGAACAATGGAGAGCTGCCGCCAGGCCATGGCCGATGCCAAACTGAAGCCGGAGCAGATAGATGCCGTGATCATGGTAGGAGGTTCTACACGCGTGCCCATGGTATATAATGCCGTTTCAGAGTTCTTTGGCAAACCAGCCAACAACACACTGAATCCGGATGAGGTGGTGGCATTAGGTGCGGCCATTCAGGCCGATATCCTGGCTGGTAACCGTAAAGACATCCTGCTGCTGGATGTAACGCCCCTGACGCTGGGTATTGAAACCATAGGTGGCCTGATGGACCCGATCATTCCAAGGAATTCCAAAATACCAACAAAGGCTGGCCGCCAGTATACCACGTCTGTGGACGGACAGGTAAACATGAAGATTTCAGTTTACCAGGGCGAGCGCGACATTGTGAAGGAGAACCGTAAGCTGGCAGAGTTCGACCTGAAAGGTATTCCGGCTATGCCGGCAGGTTTCCCGAAAGTAGATGTGAACTTTATTTTGAATGCGGATGGTATCCTGAAAGTGGAGGCAATTGAGTTGCGTTCCGGCACACGCCAGGAGGTAGAAGTGAAGCCTCAGTATGGCCTGACCGATGAGCAGGTAGAGCAAATGCTGATGGACTCCATTACGCACGCAAAAGACGACGTGTCGGCGCGTATGCAGATTGAGGCCCGTAGTACAGCCGAGCAGATGCTATACCAGGTAGAGCGCTTTATTGAGAAGAACGGGGAACACCTGACGGAGGAAGAAATTGCCCTGACCCGTAAAAATGTGCAGCACCTGAAAGACGTGCTGGCTTCCGGCGGCGATAAAGATGCTATCTATGGCGCGGTAGACGTGCTGGAAGCACAGACCAGTCCTTTTGCAGAGCGCGTGATGCAGATTTCTATCAAGAAGGCAATGTCCGGGAAGAAGATAGAGTAAGATTAAGTTTAGCTATATACAAAAAGCGCTGGCAGGAATCTGCCAACGCTTTTTGTATATAAGAGGCCTGTTGTTGTTCCCTTTGTTGTACAGGTGCCCTTTCACCTGCACAGAGGGAGTAGGAAGGCTTTCACCCCTTATGACGGCTTCACGAGACAAATTCCCGCGTCAGTAACTCCTCCGGATTTATACCTAATGCAAGGAAAGGGTCCTATGGCTTATGTTGTAATACTTGTGTTGCTTAAATTAATTTAAGACACCCAGCACAAACTCCAGCAGATTATAATTGAAATACAGCAGCGTGACAGCAACAATCACCCCTACCATTACATTGGCATAGGGGGCATCCTGTTCCCGCACTTCCCTCACCCCCCAGTAAGTGTAGCCCAGCAGCGCCAACAGTGCGTACAATAGCAGCAGGATGGGTATAGCCAGCAAAACCTCTACAGACGCAAAACGCCAGAAGTAGTTAAGGCCAAGCCACAGCACGTTCAGCGCCCACGCCACCACCATCATCAGAATACTTCTGTTGGTGGAGCCTATACCAATGCCCCTGAAAAATTTTGCAGTAGCGGTTTGTGCCATGCTGTTATAATTTAATGCCGAAACGCTTGCCAAGTTCTTCCAGGTCACGCTCTACAGGCGGCAAAAGCGGAATTCCTTTTTTCAGACGCTTTTCTGTCATCTCCCGTTCCGGGTCACCGGGGATCAACACCGCTTTCTCTCCTTTCTTCACTTTTGCTTTACGGAAAGTCTCAATCCAGTTGTCCATGTGAGACTTAAATTCGTCAGCCGGGCGGAAAGCATCTATGCGCATAGCACCCAGGAAGTGGCCGATGCCTTCCCCAACCAGATTCTCCGCCACTGGTAGGAAACTCACAAACGGTGGCACCCACGGGCCATAGTTGGCACCTGAAAGCACTGCAGAAAAAATATCTACAATCGAGGCAAGGGCATAACCCTTGTGGCTCCCGTGTACTTTGTCGCTACCCAATGGCAGCAGAGCGCCCCCAGCCTTCAGTTCATTTGCATTGGTAGAACGGTCTCCCTCTTTTGTTTGAATCCAGCCTACGGGTGCCTTTTTCTCTTTTCGCTGCAGAATCTCCAGCTTACCATTGGCGGCAGAGGCTGTGGCGAAGTCAGCCACAAACGCAGGCTGCTCTTTCGTTGGAATGGCTACCGCAATCGGGTTGGTACCCAGCATCCGGTCGGTAGAGAAAGTGGGAGCCACCAGTGGGGAGGCATTGGTCATGGCTATGCCTATCATGTCTGAGGATAAGGCCTCCATGGCATGATAACCTGCAATACCAAAATGATTCGAGTTTTTCACTGATACCCAGCCTGTACCTACTTTGGCGGCCTTGTCGATGGCAATGTCCATTGCCTTGGGGGCAATCACCAATCCTAAACCGCCGTCACCGTCTACGGTAGCGGTGCTGGGCGTTTCGTGTACAATGCGCATGTTGGGCTTTGGGTTGATACGGCCAGCTTCCCACAGGCGTACATAGCCGCTTAAACGTGCCACGCCATGTGAGTCCACACCACGTAAATCGGCCTCTAAAAGTACCTCGGCAGCCAGTTTGGCGTCTTTGGGCGGACATCCCATGTGCAGAAAAACCTCTTGTGTAAAATCGAAAAGTTGTCTGTATGAATGCATAGATAAGATTCTCCGGTAGAGGCGGCAAATTAACAAATTATAGAACCAATGCCTTGTATCTGTATAATAGATGCTGGCGCAGGGTTATAAGCTTTTCGGCGGTAATTTTAATGCGGCACACTCCTGCTTCTGAATCTTAAATGGCAGAAAGTATGTAACCGTCCCTCCTCAGAGAAGAAGGGACAGTTTAACCCGGTAAAGCAGAAACGGAGACATGGATGTCTCCGATAGCTGGCTTCGAACAGGAACGTTCGAAGCCAGCTATCTTTAGAGATATCAGTTACACCCGTTCTTCCTCGAGCATTTTCTGCAACACACCCTCTTTGAGCGCATACGCAGACACACGTATTTCCTGCAGGTTATAGGCTTGTAGCACAAAGTCCACAGCGATACTGGCCAGCACAATCATATCTACACGCATCTCCAGCATCCCCGGTATCGCAAGACGTTCTTCATGGTTTTTGCGCAGCAGGTCTTGGTGTATCCTGTAGAAATCAGCTATGGCTAATGTAGAGGCTGCGGGCTGGTCCTGCTGACGGCTAAAGTCACCTTTACTATGCGCATTAATGTCACACAGCGTATCAAAGGTGCCGGAAGAACCTACCAGTATGGTTGGCTTGTATTGTGCTACTGCTTCAGTGAGCGGCTGTAGCTCTTCTCTTAAATAAGCTTTTTCTGCTTCTGCACTTTCGGGGGCAATTGGGTCCTGCTTAAAGAACCGGTCCATCATGCGCTGTGCCCCAACTTCGAAGCTGCGCTTCCAGAATATCTCCTGTTTATTGCAGATAATAAATTCTACACTGCCCCCGCCAATGTCCATCACCAACGACGTTTGCTCATCGAGCACACCGGCTGCCCGCACACCATAATAAATAAACTCTGCCTCCTTGTTACCGTCTATTACCTGCACCTGTATGTCTGTCTCTTTGAAGATGTCCTTGATAAAATCATCGCCGTTTGAAGCATTGCGCACCATGCTCGTTGCCATTGCCTGTATTGCCTCCACCTCATACTCATCAATCTGCCTCCTGAAATCCTTGAGCGTTTTAATAGCCCGCTCATAGGCTTCCGGGGCAATAGCTCCGCTGCTGATGCCGCCCTGGCCTAAACGCACCGGTACTTTGGTTTTGATAAAGTCATGCCGTTTTCCGTTTTCATCTACTTCTGTCAGGAGCAGGTGAAAGGTATTGGTGCCCATGTCGATGAGTGCGAAGCGTTTTTTCATGCGGTGAAGGTTTAAGGATGTGGATATTTGTAAAAGGGGCTGAAATAAAATCAGGATGTTCTTGATGCTGTACATCGGCTCTCTGCCGCAGGTTTAGCTGTAGAGGTTACTTGGCCGAAGTAAACCGGAAAAAGGTACCCAAAGGCAGTTTTCTGTTGCCGCTGTCGTGCAGGTACAACTCGCCTAACTCCTCATTCTTCACCTGCTCTCCGAAAGTCTCCCGCATCAGGTTGTCCAGCACCATAGCGGAGAAGCCGATGGAGTATAGGTTAATGAGCAGGAAGTAATCGGTTTTGTCCAGCAGCTCACGGCACAGCTTGATCATTTCGTTCAGTTCATTTTCCAGTTGCCATTTTTCGCCGTTCGGGCCGCGGCCATAGGCAGGCGGGTCCAGGATAATGCCGTTGTAGGTGTTGCCGCGTTTTACTTCACGGCGGGCGTATTTCATGGCATCTTCCACAATCCAGCGCACGTTGTCGAGGCTGCTGGCTTCCATGTTATCGCGGGCCCAGAAGTTTACCTGCTTCACCGAGTCGAGGTGCGTTACATCGGCTCCGGCGGCTTTGGCAGCCAGGGTTGCGGCTCCTGTGTAGGCAAACATGTTAAGTATCTTGGGCTGCGGCGTCTTTAACCTGCGGGTAGTGTCGTAAATAAACTTCCAGTTGCTGTCCTGCTCCGGGAACAGGCCCACATGCTTAAAGGAGGAAAGGCCCAGGCGGAAACGCAGTTTCAGGTCGTTGTAGTTGTAGTTGATATACCACTGCTCTGGCATTCCTTTCTTCAGCTGCCATTGTCCTTTTTCGGTGCTGTTTTTGTCGCGGGTGAACACGGCATTGGCCATGCGCTGCCACTCCTGCTCAGAAAGGTGCTTATCCCAAATAGCCTGAGGCTCAGGACGCGCCACATAATATTGGCCAAAACGCTCCAGTTTCTCAAAATTTCCGGAATCTACTAATTCATAGTCAGCCCAATTTTCTGTTGTAAGAAAGGAATACATATCTTTGTCGTTAATTTCTGGCTGTGTGCCGGTTGAGGGCAAAAGTACTCAATATCCGCCGAACCTTAAAAAGTGCACGCAGTCGCGAATTTTTTTGTTACACTGATATGGCAATAACCTTTTATAAGTACCAGGGCACGGGCAATGACTTCGTGATGGTCGATAATCGTAAACACGCTTTTCCAACAGACGATGAGGCTTTGGTAAAGCAAATTTGTGACAGACGCACCGGTGTAGGGGCAGATGGCTTAATTCTGCTGCAGGACCACCCGGACTATGACTTTGAGATGGTGTACTATAACGCCGACGGCCGCCTGGGTTCTATGTGCGGGAACGGAGGGCGCTGCACCGTGCGTTTTGCAAGGCACCTGGGCGTGATAGAGGACGTGGCTTGTTTCCTGGCTGCAGATGGAGAGCACCAGGCCAGTGTAGAGCGTGACCTCATCCAGCTTAAAATGAACGACGTGCATGCTGTAGAGCAGATAGGGGATGATTTTTACCTAAACACAGGCTCTCCGCACTATGTGCGCTTTGTAGAGAATGTGCAGGACCTGGATGTGTATGCAGAAGGCCGTGCCATCCGCTATAACAGCCGCTTTGCCGCAGAGGGCACAAATGTAAACTTTGTAGAGCGGATTTCAGATAACGAGATTTTTGTGCGCACCTATGAGCGCGGTGTGGAAGACGAGACACTTTCATGCGGAACGGGCGTAACGGCCAGTGCCTTGGTGGCCGGTTTGAAAGGGTTTCAGAGTCCGGTAAAGGTGAAAACTTTGGGAGGAGAACTGGAGGTAACCTTTAAGCGGGATGGCGATAGCTTTAAATACATCAACCTGGTAGGGCCGGCGAAGCAGGTCTTCACTGGTTCGGTGCCACTTCCGCAGGCACAACAACAACTATAAAATTCTTAATCCGGATCAGCGTGTTTCTACGTTCAGAAAAAACATATCTCAGAGCACTGGAGCCCACTGATCTGGATTTTTTATACAATCTCGAAAACGATATTTCTGTCTGGCATGTAGGCAACACGCTTACGCCCTACTCTAAGTTTGTGCTGGAACAGTACCTGGAGAATGCCGCACTGGATATCTATACCATCAAACAACTGCGCCTGGTTATCTGCAACCACAACCACGAATCTGTTGGCGCGATAGACCTTTTTGATTTTGACCCTTTGCACAGGCGGGCTGGCGTGGGTATTGTAGTGGCTGCTCCGCACAGGGGCAACGGGCATGCACCGGAGGCTCTTCAGTTGTTGCTAAGCTACTGCCAGAACACCCTGCAACTGCACCAGGTGTTCTGCACCGTAACGGCCACCAACCTGGCCAGCATCCATCTTTTTCAGAAAGCAGGGTTTGAAAAAATCGGCATCCGGAAAGACTGGCTCCAAACACTCGATGGCTGGCAGGCTGTGGTGGAGTTTCAGAGGGTGTTTTCGTAAAAATCATGTCCATCCTTTTCATGGGGCAACGACGAGGTTTGCACCACCTGTAAACTGTAATCTAAAACTATCTGAATGGTCTTTCGCCGTGCTACAGTAGCGGACATAGCAGGAATGTTCCGGGTACGGATGGCCGTACGGGAGAATAAGTTGTCAGACCCTGCATTGGTTATGCACGCAGTGTGTAGAGACATGCTGCTGGAAAGAGGAGCAGGTTGGGTATGCGAGGCTGAAGGGAAGGTGGTAGGCTTCGCTATTGTGGACCTGACACGGTCTAACGTCTGGGCTTTGTTTGTGGATCCGTTGTTTGAAAAGAAAGGGATTGGCAGGAAGTTGCACGACCTGATGGTATCCTGGAGTTTTGCTGCCGGGCAGCCTAAACTGTGGCTTACCACCGACCCAGGCACACGGGCAGAAGCATTTTACAGAAAAGCCGGTTGGGTAGAAACAGGTATAGAACAGAATGGAGAAGTCCGGTTTAAACTGAACAGCCTTGCTTAGGCCTTATACTAAATCAGGACATAGTAGCGCAGCATCTTTGTAAAGAAAGAGCAGCAGGAAACTATTACTAAAGGAAATCGAACTTCTGCCACATTGCCACATGTTACATATTATGGCATAGCCTATTAAGGCGCTTACATAAGTATATTAAAAGCTATATGTTGTAGCGGTAAATTTGGCAGATAAGCTGTGCAACCGTTATTCTGGTACTGTTTTAGTACAAGACACCAAGAATGTCGGAAAAACAGCTTATTTTTGACGATATTAAGAACAGAGCATTTAAATAAAGAAGATACACGCACATGTTTGATTTTTTCGGTAAAACCGTTGCGAAACTATTCGGGACCAAATCCGACAGAGATATTAAAGAGGTTGTACCCTACGTATCTAAAGTAAACGAAGAATTTCTGAAGCTTGCCGATATCACCGATGATCAGCTCCGCCAGAAGACGGTGGAGATTAAGGGCATCATTGATGAGCGGCTTAGACCTATAGATGAAAAAATTGCTGCGCTGCACAAGCGTATCGCTGATGAGCCGGAACTGAACATTGTTCAGAAAGAGAACATCTTCTCTGAAATTGATGAGTTGGAGAAACAGCGTAACAAAGACCTGGAAGTAGTGCTGATGGAAGTGCTGCCAACTGGCTTTGCCGTTGTGAAAGAGACAGCCCGCCGCTGGAAAGAAAACGGGCAGCTGATCGTAACTGCCAACGACCAGGACCGCGCACTGGCATCCCGCAAACCAAACGTACAGATCGACGGCGACAAAGCTGTCTGGGCAAATAAATGGATTGCCGCAGGCAACGAAGTTACCTGGGACATGCTGCACTACGATGTACAGCTGATTGGAGGTATTGTGCTGCACCAGGGTAAAATTGCAGAGATGGCGACCGGTGAAGGTAAAACTTTAGTGGCTACGCTGCCTGCCTACCTGAATGCACTGGCAAAGCGTGGGGTACACGTGGTAACGGTAAACGACTACCTGGCCAAGCGTGACTCTGAGTGGATGGCGCCTTTGTTCGAGTTCCATGGCCTGACCATCGACTGCATCGACAAGCACCAGCCAAACTCTGAAGCCCGCCGCAATGCCTACAAAGCAGACATCACCTACGGTACCAATAATGAGTTCGGCTTCGACTACCTGCGTGACAACATGTCCAGGGAACCACAGGACCTGGTACAGCGCAAGCATCATTATGCGATGATAGATGAGGTGGACTCTGTGCTGATTGACGATGCCCGTACCCCATTAATTATTTCCGGTCCGGTGCCACGCGGTGATGAGCATGAGTTTTACCAGCTGAAGCCACGCATTGCCATGCTGGTAGAGGCACAGCGTAAACTTGTAAATAATTACCTGACAGAGGCGAAGCGTTTAATCAAAGAAGGAAACACGCAGGAGGGCGGTCTTTCCCTGTTCCGTGCATACCGTGGTCTGCCAAAGAGCAAGCCGTTGATTAAGTACCTGAGTGAAACAGGTAACCGTGCCATCCTTCAGAAAGTAGAGAATTACTACCTGCAGGACAACTCGCGCATGATGCCGGAGGCCGATGAGCCACTGTACTTCACCATCGATGAAAAGCACAACCAGATTGAACTGACCGAAAAGGGTATTGACCTGATTACGGGCCAGGGCGAAGATCCAAACCTGTTCATCCTGCCGGATATCGGTACAGAAATCGCCAATATTGAAAACGACAAGTCGCTTTCTGAGGAAGACCAGCTGCATGCAAAAGAAAGGCTTATTGCTGACTACCAGGACAAGACGAAGCGTGTGCACACTATTAACCAGTTGCTGAAGGCGTATACCCTGTTCGAAAAAGACACCGAGTATATTGTAACTGCAGACCACAAAGTGAAAATTGTGGATGAGCAAACTGGCCGTGTCATGGAAGGCCGCCGCTATTCTGACGGTTTGCACCAGGCCATTGAGGCGAAAGAGAACGTGAAGGTAGAAGATGCCACACAGACTTACGCTACCGTGACGCTGCAGAACTACTTCCGCATGTACCATAAGCTCGCTGGTATGACCGGTACTGCCGAAACAGAAGCAGGCGAATTCTGGGACATCTATAAGCTGGATGTGGTAGTTATCCCGACCAACCGCCCGATACAGCGAAAAGACGAGCACGACAAGGTGTACAAAACCGTTCGTGAAAAATATAATGCCGTTGCAGACGAGATTGTAGAGCTGACGCAGAAAGGCCGTCCGGTGCTGGTAGGTACTACTTCAGTGGAAATATCAGAGCTCCTGAGCCGCATGCTGAAGCTGCGCAACATCAAGCACCAGGTACTGAACGCCAAAATGCACCAGAAAGAGGCGGAGATTGTAGCTGAAGCTGGTAAGCCGGGTACTGTAACCATCGCTACAAACATGGCCGGTCGTGGTACCGACATTAAGCTGGCTCCGGAATCGAAAGCTGCCGGTGGTCTGGCCATTGTAGGTACAGAGCGCCACGAATCCCGCCGTGTAGACCGCCAGTTGCGTGGTCGTGCCGGTCGCCAGGGTGACCCGGGTTCTTCGCAGTTCTTCGTATCGCTGGAAGACAACCTGATGCGTTTGTTCGGCTCTGACCGTATTGCCCGCCTGATGGACCGTATGGGTCTGGAAGAAGGTGAGGTGATTCAGCACTCCATGATCACAAACTCTATTGAGCGTGCGCAGAAGAAAGTGGAAGAAAACAACTTCGGACAGCGTAAGCGCCTGCTGGAGTACGACGACGTGATGAACGCACAGCGTGAGGTAGTGTACAAGCGCCGCCGCAATGCCCTGTACGGGGAGCGCCTGGAGCTGGATATCTGGAACATGATTTATGATATCAGCGAAGACGTGGTGGTGAGCTACAAGAACATCAACGACTACGAAAACTTCCAGCTGCACATTATCCGTGTGTTCGGTATCAACACGCAGATTACAGAGGATGATTTCAAGTCGGTTCCGGCTAACCAACTGGCAGAGCGCCTGTATAACGAAGCGTTGAACCATTACCTGCAGCGAAACAAGCAGACGGCGGACCAGGCTTACCCAATTATCGCGGATATCCACCAGAACCGTGGACCGATGATTGAGAACGTAGCGGTGCCGTTTACAGATGGCAAGCGCCAGTTGGCTGCTGTAGCCAACCTGACCAAAGCGTATGATTCGCATGGTATGGAGCTTATCCGTGCCATGGAGAAAATCATTACGCTGGGCACCATAGACCAGGCCTGGACAGAGCACCTGCGCCAGATGGACGACCTGAAGCAAAGTGTGCAGAACGCGGTGTACGAGCAGAAAGATCCGTTGTTGATTTACAAGTTCGAATCGTTTGAGCTGTTCAAGCGCATGATTGGTAAAGTAAATGAGCAGACCATCCAGTTCCTGTTCCATGCGTACATCCCGGTGCAGGCACCACAGCAGGTGCAGCAGCCCATAAGGCCGCCGATGGCACCTAAGCCGCCGGTGCTGCAGGAGCAGAAGCAGGAAGTACATTCCTCGCTCGAGAACCAGGCTGGCCAAACGACCACGCCAGCTCCGGAGCCGGAGAAAATCATGCCTGCCCACTCTCAGAAGGTAGCGGGACGTAACGACCGTGTAAGCGTGCAGTACAGCGATGGCCGTGTGCTGAAGGACGTGAAGTTCAAAAATGTGGAGGAAGATCTGCTGAACAACCGCTGCATGCTGATTGAGGAAGAAAAATAAGGAAACTTTTTCTGTTAAATTAAGAATAAGGCTCTTTATAGGATAAACATAAAAAGGACAAGGGCATAAGGGAGGGGCAACCTTCCTCTTATGTCCTTTCTCTTTTAAATCTATTTTATGGAAGCAGACGAATTGGCAATTTATATAGATCATACGCAGTTACGCCCTGAGGCAACAGCCAGCCAGGTAGTGCAGCTTTGTAATGAGGCCCGTAATTACGGCTTTGCTGCAGTTTGTGTGGCACCCTGCTATGTTGCTCTGGCTAAAGAAAGCCTGGGGCCGGGTACACAGGTAAAAGTGGCGACAGTAGTTGGTTTCCCGCTGGGCTACCAGCACGAAAAGGTAAAGTTGCTGGAGACGCACCAGGCTATAGAAGATGGCGCAAATGAGATTGACGTAGTCATGAACATCTCCGCTTTCAAATCGGGTAAATACACTGCAGTAGAAAAGGAGTTGGGCGAGCTGGCCCAGTTCTGCCATCTGAAGAAGGCAGTACTAAAGGTAATCATTGAAACAGCCTTGCTGTCGCCGGAGGAAATAGAGAAAGCATGTGAGATTTGCGTTGCCGCAGAAGCCGATTACGTAAAAACCTCTACGGGTTTTGCCTCGCGTGGAGCCTCTGTGGAAGATGTAAAGCTGATGCGCCGGGTGCTGCCGAATAAAGTCAAGATAAAAGCATCAGGAGGAATTAAAACATTTGCCGATGCCGAAGCGTTTATAAATGCTGGTGCTGACAGGTTAGGATGCTCTGCCAGCATTAAAATAGTTACCCATGAACAAAATAGTTAGCCTTTTTCTTTTGCTGGCTTTCGTTGTCAGCTCAGCCTGTTCCCCTTCGTCAGGCAGAACCACAGGAGACACAGACAGAGGAACCGCCAGAGTAAAAGTTTCAGAAGACCTGAGTCAGTACAGGCCCAGGTACCCAGTGGATAATGCAGCAGCCCCTGTGGCGCGCATCGAGCCAACCAACCACGTAAACCAGCAGGTGGCCGTGCTGATGGATACGGTGGCAAGCGTGAACAAGAACATCAAGTATGCCCAGGGGTATCGCATCCTGGCCTATAATGGCTCTGAACGACAGACAGTGATGAACCTGCGGAAATCTATACTGGCACGGGTGCCGGAAGAAAAGGATTACCTGACCTATCAGCAACCTAACTTCCGCCTGAAAGTAGGGGACTTTTTTAGCCGTATAGAAGCGCAGCAGGTGCTAAATCAATTGTCTGACCTGATTCCGAATGCACAGATTGTGGAGGAGCAGATTAACATTAACAAGACGTACTAAGAGTTCAGACTGAAGGCGTTAGACAAAGACAATGTACTTTACTGAAAGCGTTGTGGCCTGATATAGTCGCAGCGCTTTTATTTTTGATACCATAGCGTTTAATTGCTATGTTCAACTTCTGGCGCAGGAACCAGACAAAGAACTTATTCCTGCATTAGCATATTAACGAATGAGTACTGTAGATAGAATCAAAGAACTGGCTCAGACATACGCTCCTGACACCGTGCAGGTGCGCCGACACATACATGCAAACCCTGAACTGTCGTTTGAGGAGCATCAGACTGCTGCTTATGTAAAGCAGGTGCTGGAGAGTTATGGATTAAAACCTGCCTCAATGGCCGAAACAGGGCTGGTGGCTTTAATTGAAGGCCGTAACCCAGGGAAAAAAACCGTTGCCCTGCGTGCCGATTTGGATGCCCTGCCCATCGTAGAGGCAAACGATGTAGCCTACAAGTCCAAAAATGAAGGAGTGATGCATGCCTGTGGCCATGATGTACACACGGCCTCGCTTCTGGGCGCTGCCCGCATCCTGCAGGAAATGCGGGAGGAGTTTGAAGGCACGGTAAAACTTATCTTCCAGCCGGGGGAGGAGAAATTTCCCGGAGGAGCTTCCATTATGATAAAAGAAGGGGTGCTGCAGAATCCGGCTCCGGAGACAATTGTAGGCCAGCACGTGTTCCCGATGCTGCCGGCAGGCAAAGTAGGCTTCAGGTCCGGCATGTATATGGCGAGCGCCGACGAAATTTACATTACTGTGAAAGGCAAAGGCGGCCACGCCGCCATGCCTGAGATGAACGTGGATACCGTACTCATTGCCTCACACCTGATTGTGGCGCTGCAGCAGATAGTAAGCCGCCATGCCAGCCCCAAAGTGCCAACGGTTCTCTCTTTTGGTAAAGTAGAGGCAAAGGGAGCCACGAACGTTATCCCTGATGAGGTAAAAATAGAAGGCACTTTCCGGACTATGAACGAGGTATGGCGGAAAGAGGCCCACAAGCGCATTAAGAAACTGGCGGAAAGCCTATGCGAGAGTATGGGCGGCAGCTGCGACATCGACATCAAGAATGGGTATCCTTTCCTGCAGAACGACCCTGAACTTACAGACAGGGCCCGCGCTGCCGCTGCGTCTTATTTGGGCGCAGACAATGTAGTAGACCTGGATTTATGGATGGGAGCAGAGGATTTCGCTTACTATTCGCAGGAGGTGCCTGCTTGCTTTTACCGCCTCGGCACCCGCAACGAGGCGCGTGGCATTGTGTCAGGGGTGCATACCCCAACCTTTGATATAGATGAGGCTGCCCTCGAAACAGGCATTGGCTTAATGGCCTATGTGACGCTGCAAGAGTTGAAAGCTTAAAAGAGTTGCACATGGAGGAGGCCAGAAGCTTACGTTTTAAGTTGTCAGCAGGTATGTTCGACAGAAAGCGGACACTACGGCTTACTCCTGGTTATCTTGAGTATGAAGCTAACTTCTTTGAACCGGGGCATCTGACCAGAATCGACAAAAAGGACATCCTCGACATTAAGTTCAACATGAACTGGATTATATGGTACAGGTTTTATGTTGGCTGCGATTTCAGGATAGATATTAAAACAAAGGAAAAGGGTGTTTTTCGTATTAAGTTTGTAAGTTACTTCGATAAAAATACCGCCTATATAAGGACCTTTAACAGAATAGTGGATTGGATGTGGGAGCACTACCTCCAGGATATCATAAACGCTTACCTCCAGCAGTTTTACCTGACGCATGAGCTTGAGTTAAGAGAAGTTCGCTTAACCGACGAGGGCGTTTACTTTATCAACAAAGACCACCTGTCTTTCTGGGAGGATGTGGGGGTAAAGGAGTACGAAGATTATTTTGCTATTTACAACCAGAGCTTTCCTGAACTGAACGAACGGATTCTGTTTGACGAGTGGGGAAGTGAGGTTCTGCTTGGAGTGATTGAAGCGCTGAAAGAAAAGAAATTTAACGAAAACAGATGAAACAACTGTACCCACTGCTGCTGCTGGTCCTGCTCCCGCTCTTTACCCTGGCCCAGGACAAGGTAACAGCTCCTGCTGCAGTATGGCCCGAACTGCAGGTAAATTATGGTGTTGGCGAAGACGGATTGTTGTTCTTCCGGAACCAGTACCGCATCAATACCGATGGCCGCTACAATGATCTGCGTGAGACGGGGCCGCTCAGCACTTTTGAGCGCGTAGAACTGACCTTAGGTTACGAGCATACCTTCAACGACCATTGGCGGGGCGGAGCTGTGCTCCGTTATGCAGCTGAGGATTATCCTAAAACGGTCTTCAATGCTTTGTTCCTGCGCCACAATGGTAACATTAAGAGCCTGTATTTTAATAAACAAGTGATGGCAGAACGGGCGAAACAGGAAGAAATAAGTGCTTCTCTCCGTTTTCACCTGGCAGCCGAATTGGGAAAGCGGTTTCCTTTGAAAGGTAAATTTATAACACCAAGTATCAGCTGTGAGGCCCTGTTGTTATCCGGAATCGGGCAGGATAGTGACATTGAAATGCAGGAGCGCGGCATAGACCGCTTGCGCCTGCGTGTGAACGTGACTTATGAATTGAACGATAAGCTACGCCTTACTCCGTACTTTATGCGGCAGACCAATTATTACTATGCGCTCGTGGCGCCTGTTTATGATGAGGAAGAGAAACTGGTAAAGGAAAGCTACACCACCAAACGCAATCGTATTTCGCCAGTGGTGGGGCTGGAGTTGAACTATACCTTCAATAAAATCCCGAATACTGCCAGTATTACTTATTAAAACCTTGGTAACTGTAAATTAGTCAGCTATTTAACCTAAAGCATGTTGTCTTAAATGACATTTTTTCATGATTTAGCAGGATAATTCAACTGGTACAGTTTTTAATATACTGTAGTTGTAAATCATTTTAGGACATAATTAACAAACTTAAAATATATACAACTATGGCACTGAGCAGATATAACGGCATGCAGGACGCTATGCCAAATTCGTTTAGTTCTATGTTAGACAGATTCTTCAATGAGTCTGTGAACACCCGCAATTTCTCAGACTTTACACCACATGTAGATGCCTGCGAAACAGAAAAAGGTTTCGAGATACAACTGGCACTGCCCGGTGTAAAAGCAGAGAACATCAACATTGATTTCCAGGAAGGTAGACTAACTATAACCGGTGAGCGCAAGCTGGAGAAAAAAGACGACGGCAGACGCTACCATATGCTGGAGACACAGTACGGTTCTTTCAGCAGAACATTCTACTTGCCTGATAAAGTAAATCCAGACAAGATTACAGCCAGTTTTGAAGATGGTCTGCTGCTTGTGAATGTACCAAAGGATGAAAAGAAAACAATGAAGCGACAGATAAATATCACATCCGGTTCAGGAAACAATAGCAGCAACAAAACCAAAGCGGTAGAAGAGAAAGCCACCGCTGCCTCTGAAAACGGCAAGTCCGAGAAAAGTAAGGCTAAAGTAGCTTAAAAAAGTAAAATGCATATACAAAAAGGAGGCTCAAAAAACTGGCCTCCTTTTTGTATATTAACATGTAGATAAGATAACTATCACATTTGTACATACTATCGTATACAAGTGTAGCGTTAGCAACTTAGAATATAGACGAAATTGAATATAAATACAACGACTAAAACTAATCAGATGAAGACAAAACAGTTTATCCTTGGCGTTGCACTTTCAGCCGTGTTGGGCGGTAGTGTAGCGGTAGGTAGCTACAAGCTGTTAGAAGATGGGAGCATTGTTTCAATCGAGCAGCAGCAGCAGGGCCCTACCGTCCGCTATACCAGTGATATGCGTAGCAGCAACGTAATTGTGCCGGAAGGCCTTAATTTCATAAAGGCCGCCCAGGTTTCTACGCCAGCCGTGGTACACGTGATGACTGAGTACAGCGGCAGAGCAACAGCCCGCGGTAACAGCCCGATGGACCCGTTCCTGCGTGAGTTCTTTGGAGACGGCTTTGGTGAGCGTGCTCCACGTGGTCCGCAGCAGGGTTCTGGTTCAGGTGTTATCATTGCCTCTAACGGATACATTGTTACAAACAACCACGTAATTGACAAGGCCGACAAAATTGAAGTGGTAATGGACGACAAGCGTCGGCTTACAGCTACGCTGGTAGGTACTGACCCAACAACAGACATTGCTTTGTTGAAGGTGGATGCAGATAAACTCCCAACTGTGCGCTACGGTAACTCTGATGACTTGCAGATTGGGGAGTGGGTACTTGCCGTGGGTAACCCAATGAACCTGACCTCTACTGTAACAGCTGGTATTGTAAGTGCCAAAGGCCGTAACATTGATATCCTGCGCAGAGGCAACGATATGGCCATCGAGTCTTTTATTCAGACAGATGCTGCCGTTAACCCTGGTAACTCTGGTGGTGCCCTTGTGAACCTGAATGGTGACCTGGTCGGTATCAATACGGCTATTGCTTCTCAGACTGGTTCTTTTGCCGGTTATTCTTTTGCCGTGCCTTCCGCCATTGTAAGCAAAGTTGTAGATGACCTACTGAAGTATGGTGAAGTACAGCGTGCCCTGTTAGGTGCCTCTATTCGTGAAATTGATGCTGCCTTCGCGAAAGAGCAGAACCTGAAAACACTGAATGGCGTGTACATCAACGATGTAACAGAAAACAGTGGTGCTAAGGAAGCTGGTTTGAGAGGAGGAGATGTAATTACGGCAATCAATGGTGCCAGAGTAGCCAAGTCTTCTGAACTACTGGAGCAAATTGCCCGTTACCGCCCTGGCGATAAGGTGAAGGTAGATTATTTGCGTGCCGGCAAAGAAAGAACTGCCACTGTAACGCTGAAGAACCTGAACAACAGCACAGAACTTGTAAAGCGTAGCAATGCAGAACCTATTACGTTTGACGGTGCTAAATTTGAGCCGGTAAGCAGACAGGAACTGAGCAAACTCGGAATTACGGGTGGTGCTAAAATCTCTAATGTAAGCGATAGCAAGTTCCGTGATACCGGTATGAAAGATGGCTTTATCATTACTAAGATTGATAGATTCCAGGTAAAAGAGCCAGCTGATGTTGAAAGACATCTGAAAAATATTGAAAGTGGCGTGGTTTACATTGAAGGTGTTTACCCGGACGGCCTGAGGGCTTACTACCCAATCGGGAAAGAGTAAGCTAATAGGAGCCGATAGTTACAGAAAGCTTCTGCACCTTGCAGAAGCTTTTTTATTTTCTAGCTTTGTATAAGACCCCCTTTCATCAGACAAAAGATAAAACCTATGAAACAGTCCATAGACCAGCTACCGCTGAACAAGGAGATAGCAGATGTACTCCAGCAGCTTGGCATAAAAGATAAAAACCCTGCCTATAGTACCGGCCTTGCCTGGGGAGGGCAGGACAACAGCACTACCCGCAGCATACACTCCCCAGCCGATGGCAACCTGATTGCTACCGTGCACATGGCTACGCCTGAAGATTACGATAAAGTAGTGGAGGCGGCGCAGGAGGCTTTTAAAGTATGGCGTAAAGTTCCCGCTCCCAAGCGTGGGGAGGTGGTGCGGCAGATTGGAAACAAGCTGCGTGAGCACAAAGAAGCGCTGGGCAAACTGGTAAGTTACGAGATGGGCAAGATTTTACAGGAGGGACTGGGCGAAGTGCAGGAGATGATTGACATCTGCGACTTTGCGGTGGGTCTTTCCCGCCAGTTGCACGGCTTTACCATGCACTCAGAACGCCCGGAGCACCGCATGTACGAGCAGTACCACCCGTTGGGTGTGGTGGGCGTTATTTCTGCTTTCAACTTTCCGGTAGCTGTCTGGAGCTGGAATACGATGCTGGCCGTAGTGTGCGGCGATGTAACTATCTGGAAGCCCTCTGAGAAAACACCTCTCACTGCCATTGCCTGTCAGCACATCATCCGGGAGGCGCTGGCAGACAATGAGATTCCGGAAGGTGTCTTCAACCTCATTACCGGGGATGCAGAGATCGGCAGCCTGATGAGCCACGACAAACGTATCGGGTTGGTTTCAGCAACAGGATCCACACGCATGGGTAAAAAAGTAGGAGAGGCTGTAGGAGCCCGTCTGGGCAAATCGCTGCTGGAGCTAGGTGGTAACAATGCCATTATTCTGACAGAGAACGCAGACCTGGAAATGGCCATGCGTGCGGTTGTGTTTGGTGCCGTAGGTACCTGTGGCCAGCGCTGCACCTCTACCCGCCGCCTTATTGTACACGAGAACCGTTACGAGCAGGTAAAAGAGCGCCTGCTGAAAATATACCCAACCCTGCCTATCGGGCACCCGCTGGACAGTACCACACTGGTAGGGCCGCTCATCGACAAGGATGCTGTGAACGCATTCACCAATGCACTGGAGAAAGTGCAGCAGGAAGGGGGCACCTTGCTGACAGGAGGTGAAGTGCTGAGCGGGGAAGGCTATGAGACCGGCACCTATGTGAAGCCTGCCATCGTGGAAGCTGAAAATCATTATGAGATGGTGCAGGAAGAAACCTTTGCGCCTATTCTATACCTGATTAGGTACAGCGGTGACATAGAGAATGCCATTGAAATTCAGAATGGGGTGCGACAGGGGTTGTCGTCAGCTATTTTCTCTACAAACCTCCTGGAGACCGAGACCTTCCTGAGCCACTGGGGCTCCGACTGCGGTATTGCGAATGTTAACATCGGTACATCAGGTGCTGAAATTGGAGGAGCCTTTGGCGGTGAGAAAGAAACAGGAGGTGGCCGCGAGTCAGGCTCCGATGCCTGGAAAGTGTACATGCGCCGCCAGACAAACACCATCAACTATGGTCGGGAGTTGCCATTGGCACAGGGCATACAGTTTAAGGTGATGGATTAATTTGATGCTATGCAAATGATCCGGCAGGTTGTTTTGTTGATCGCCTGCTGGTCTATTAAGCACCTATAGCTCCAGAGGAGCGACCTGTACGCTACAAACAGGTTGCTCCTCTGGAGCTATAACTTTACAGGCTCCGGCTTTTGTTGGCAGGCCCCGCTGCGACTGAAAGTCAGCTTTACTTCACAACATAAACGTGGATAAGTGGATAAAATCAGCTTGTGCAACGAGCTGCAATAATTTCCCTCCAATTACTCTTTTTGGTGTAGTAAATAAGGAGATTACGCACCTGCTTTACAGATAAGAAACAAAACAGGCCAGCTTTGGGAACAGAGCTGGCCTGTCCTGTTTTATGGCTCGTTTTGTAATTCACAGTTTTAGCTGTAGTTATCCACATTTGTTTATAAACTGTATGTGGATATGTGGATAACTTTAATTCTCTTTTGATTTCATAGACCGAAAAAGAAACAAAATGCCTGCGTGTTGGAGCAGTTACAGCTGTAGCCGCTCATAACATAAAGAAGATGAAGTAGATGTGTTTATTTAGTGTTATACACATAAGGCTGTGGATACTGTGGAAAAGTGGACAAGTAATCAAAGAATAACATGCTACTCCCACTTTCGGGAGATTCAGACCTGCCAGGCTACCTTTTTTTGGATCCTTCAGGCGTCTTGTACACATGATCAGATAAGTCCCGCTGGCGGAGCTCAAAAGTAGGAGAACTCTTCTGGTAACAGAGCATCCCGCTGGGCCTGTAGCTTCATGTCTGCCAAAATTCTTGAAATTATTTTGCAACTTCATGCAACCTCGCGTCAATCACTTTGTCTTTAGTGCAGAAGTAGGGAAGGAGAAGGATGAAAGACTAAAAGTCGTGAAAGCGCAGCAAGTGTTTTGCAAACGCTAAATCGTAACACCTTGGAGAAACTCGGTTATCAGGACGTAAATCACCACGTGATTGATCGCTGCAAGAGCGGCGATAACAGAGCCCAGTATGAGCTGTATAAGCTATACTCCAAGGCTATGTTTAACGTGAGCATGCGCATCGTTAACGACTATGCAGAGGCGGAGGACGTGCTGCAGGAGGCCTTTGTCAGCGCTTTCAAAAACCTCCATTCTTATAAAGCCGAGGCTTCATTCGGGAGCTGGCTCAAAAAAATTGTAGTGAATGCGGCTATCAACGCCATCCGGAAGCGCCGTTCAGAGTTGGTGCCTATGGACGAGCGCGTAGTAGGCGAGGTGGCCGACGAGGTATATGACGACGATACAGAGTGGCAGGTAGAAAAGGTGCGGAGGGCAATACAGCAGTTGCCGGATGGCTACCGGGTGGTGCTGGGTTTGTACCTGCTGGAGGGCTATGACCATGCTGAGATTGGCGAAGTGCTGGGTATAACAGAATCAACTTCAAAATCGCAGTACAGTCGGGCCCGGAAAAAATTACTGGAGATAATGAGAGAGCCGCAGTATGCGGTTTAATACAGATAATATGAGAAGAACTTTACCATGGAAGATAAACTGAAAAAGTTTGTAGACGAGCATCGGGATGAGTTCGATGTGTTTGAGCCCCGGATGGAGCTTTGGCAGAACATCTGCGAGGCACTGCCGCAGAAGCGAAAAGAAGCAAAGGTGATCAGCATTAAGTTTGGCGTCAGCTTCAGCGCCAACTCCATGTTCATGCGAATCGCTGCATCTGTTGTGCTGCTGTTGGGCTGTGGCCTCACACTTTTCCTGATGAAGCAGAATACGCCGGTGGCAGATAATGCCATAGCGGCAGCCACCACAGCCCCTGTGATCAACAACATTGCGCCTGAGCTGGCCGAGGTGGAGGCTTATTATGTAAGCCAGATCAGAGAAAAGAAAAGCAAGCTGAGCGAGTATGACCTGAAAGTGCTGGGGCTGGACGACCAGCAGGAGATAGACCAGGAACTGGCCCGCCTCGACAGCAGCTACACCCAACTGAAAAAGCAACTATACACTACTCCTAATACGGACGAAATAGTTGGTGCCCTTATCCAGAACCTGCAGATACGGATTAGGGTGCTGAACCGACAACTGGAGGTACTCCAGCGGTTAGAACAATTAAATGAACAACCCGACTTAGAATCCCAAAAAGATGATACCACGAATGTCTAACTTTCTACGCTGCGCGCTAGTGCTTGCACTGGCCCCTGCACTGGCCCTGGCACAAAGTAAAAACCAGGGACCGTGTCCTGATATCACGATAGACCTCTCTGGTCTGAGCACTCCTTCTGAACGCAAGCTTGCGAAGCTTCAGAATTTTGAAAATCTGGTAGAACTGAAAGCTTTAGCTGCGTTGGAGCACCTCGAGAGCCTGCCTGAGCAGCTTACCCGTTACCAAACAGGTGAAGTGACGGCAGAAGTAGCTGCCTATGATGTTGAAAAGCGAAAGATCATTGACAAAACATACAAGGTTAACAGGGCTGACATGCTCAACATCGAGAACAAGTTCGGCAAAGTGCACATTAACACATGGAACAGGAATGAAGTGCATGTGAAGGTGGACATTGTCGCACGTGCCGGCTCTGAGAGTTTAGCCCAGGAAATACTGGATAAAATAAAAGTGATGGAGAGCCGCGAAGGAAGCACCATCGCCTTTAGAACAAGCATAGAACCCATGCGCGTTTCAGGTAATAATAACAAGGGTTATGAAGTGAATTACACCATTAGCATGCCTGAAGAGAATCCCCTGACGGTGAAAAACAGCTTTGGGGATGTGTACCTGGCGTCGTTGAAAGGCAGAGCCGATATCAACGTAAAGTATGGCGCACTTAAGTGCGACAGGCTAAGCAACACCGGCAACACAGTGACTTTGGCGTATGGCTCTGGGTCCTGTGGTTACATCAACGGAGGAAATCTAGATGTGTCCTACGCGAACATGAATGTGGAAGGAGCCAACGGGCTGCAAGGTTCTGCCAAGTACAGTGACTTCAAAATAGGCAGCCTTGGTGAAACAATGGAGATGGATGTAAAGTATGGCTCCTTTGCTGTAAACAACATCAGCAAAAACATCCGAAAGATTGTCCTCTCCAGCGGTTTCACTCCCATTAACCTGACCTTCGACCCTAATACGGCCTTTAATTTTGATGTGAACGTGAAGTTTGGTGATTTCAGGTACGATAAGTCTTTGGTCAATATCACTTCTCTGGAAAAAGGGCATACCTCTGCAGAGTATAGAGGTGCATATGGAGGTGCATCGCCTAAGGGGCTGGTAAGTGTAAACTCCAGGTACGGTGATGTGAAGTTCATGAAATAAGCTGTTCCGAAACAGCCATAGCTACTGTGTTTGTTAAGATTGTTTGTTTAAAGTGAGAAAGGAGCTGGCAACATGTCAGCTCTTTTGCTTTTAGACGTAGAGGGGATAGTCCCTCATTCTTTTTATCTTTGAATATGGCAGAAGAAAAAGAGCCCTTCACCTCATCTAAAGCGCCGGAGCCTGTTGGTTTATACCCACATGCGCGCCGCGTAGGCAACCTGCTGTTTCTATCAGGTGTTGGCCCGCGTGAGCGGGGTACAAAGCAGATACCAGGCGTAGAGCTGGATGATGCTGGAAACATAATGGCCTACGACATTGCAGCGCAGTGCCACTCCGTGTTCCGGAACGTGCGCTATATACTGGAAGAGACTGGTTCTGCCTGGGAGAATTTGGTAGACGTAACTGTGTTTCTGACAAACATGAAGGCTGATTTTGCGACCTATAACCAGATTTACGCTGAATATTTTAAAGACAACCAACCTTGCCGCACCACGGTAGAGGTTAACAAGCTGCCAACTCCCATTGCTATTGAACTCAAATGTATCGCCACCATTGGGGCATCAGAGCAGGTACAGGTAGCATAACCTTAAATTACTGTGAGCAAAACAAGAGAAGAACTATACACCTCCCGTGCCAAAGTACTTGCCGGAGAAGAGAAAGACGCAGCCTCTAAATCAAGCCTGGTTTCCTGGCTGCGGGTAGCCGTATTTGTGGTGGGTGTGGCGGTAGCCTGGTATTTTTTCAGTAACTACCAAATGGCCGAGGGGGCTATTACTGTACTGCTGTTTTATGCCCTGTTTGTAATTGTGCTGCGCTGGCATAGCCGCCTCGACTTCAGGCACCAGCAACTGGTGTTGCTGCGGCGCATAAATGAGCAGGAGGTAGAGCGGCTGCAGGGCAAGCTAAAGCACTTTGACGGCGGAGATGCCTTCATCAATGACCAGCATCCTTATACCTCCGACCTCGACATATTCGGGCAGAATTCCCTGTTCCAGCTGATGAACCGTTCTGTTACCAGCATCGGCAAAAAGAGGCTGGCCGGCTGGTTCCGGGGGGCAGCCGCTCCATCAGAAATTATCCTGCGGCAGGAGGCCGCAGCAGAACTGGCACAGCCGCAGCAGTTAGACTGGCTCCAGGCGCTGCTGGCTCTCCCGATGCACTATAAGCATGACAAGGAACCAGCTGATGGCTTTATGGATTGGTTTGCCGAAAAAGCTTTCTTTAGACAACACCCATGGGTAAAGGTGCTGTTAATGGTGCTTCCGCTCCTCACAGTGGTAGCCATTGTGGCCTGGCTGTATGGCTTTACTGGCTGGGTTACTGTGACTTTACTGGTGGCGCAGTTCTGGGTGGCCTATAAATTCCGGGTAGAGCGGGACGAGTACTATGAGAAGAGCATCGGCATATACGAGGCCATGCGCAGTTACACGCGTCAGCTGCAGCATGTAGAGCAGCACAGCTTCACATCTTCTAAGCTACGGCAACTGCAGCAGGTGCTGAAACGCTCCGGTACATCTTCCGCAAACCTGCATAAACTTGCCAATATCATCGACTATTTCTCCTGGCGCCTCAGCACGCTGATGGCCTTTTTCCTGAACAACATCCTGATGTGGGATTTTATCTGGATGTACAGGCTGGAGAACTGGCGGGATAAATTCCTGCCGCAACTGAGGGAGTCGCTGGATGTGTTGGCAGAAATAGAAGCATTGGCAAGTATAGCTGCTTTTCAGCATGCACATCCAAACTATGCGGTGCCGCGGCTAAGCCAGCAGCCTTTTAAATACAGGGCAGCAGCGCTGGCGCATCCCTTGATATTCTCGGTAACACCCGTTGCCAATGATTTTGAGACACAGGGAACTGGTCATACGTTGGTGATTACAGGCTCCAACATGTCCGGCAAAACAACTTTCCTGCGCACGGTGGGCATCAACATGGTGATGGCGCTGATGGGGGCTCCTGCCTGCGCGGAACGCATGCTTGTTGCACCGGCACAGGTTTACACCGCGATGCGCACCGCTGATAACCTTGCAGAAAACACTTCCTCTTTCTATGCTGAACTGAAGCGCCTGCGCATGCTGCTGGAGCTAACAGAGCAGGGGCAGCCTGTCTTTTATTTGCTGGATGAAATTCTGAAGGGCACCAACTCCCGCGACCGGCACCTGGGCGCCATGTCGCTTATCCGGCAGCTGCACCACCGCAATGCCTCCGGCCTTATCTCTACCCACGACTTAGAGCTGGGAGCCATGGAGGATGAGCTTCCCGGAAGCGTGCAGAACTACAGCTTCAACAGCGACATCATAGGCGATGAAATCAGGTTTGACTATAAGCTGACCAAAGGGCTTTGCCGTAGCTTTAATGCCAGCAAGCTCATGCAGCTGATGGGAATCGACATCGAAAACAATAAACAACCACACATATGAGAACTGTAGCCGATATACCAAATCCGAACATGAAGGTCACGCTGATGGCCTGGAACGGGAAATACCTGATAAAACTGGAAAAAGGAGACTTTGAGCAGACCTATAAAATAAGCGAAATGGACGTAGAAGGCGATGAGGGTGCCAAGGCACTTCTGGACGAAGAGTTCCTGGAAGCAGCCATGAACCGCTTTATCGATATGCGCGATGCTTTTGTTTCTACAGTAAGGAGGAATGGGTAAGGGGCTAATGTACAGATTGGTCCCTCACAAGAGGAAACTTCACCTGTTATCTTTCCTGCTTTTCCTTTGTTCCTGTTCAGATCCCTGTGAAGGATTAGAATGTCTGTCGGAGGATCGATTTGCCTTTACTATCAAGTCACAAAGTAGTGGGGAAGACCTGCTGTTTGGGAGTAGTCCGCAAATCTCCCAATACGATGTGGAGGTATTTTATGTGCTAAACGGTACCAGAGAACTGGTTCAGGTTCAGTTTCAATCCCAGTATGCTGTGGTGGTCCTGTATGATGATGTAGAGGAATACTATGTTCATGCATTAGGTAAAACAGATATGCTGAGCCTTCAGATCTCCCGTAGATCAGCTTCAGAATGTTGCCCGAGTACAACTGACGTTGAAATGATAAGCCTGAATGGCGAAGAGGTCGGTAGAGATTCCTGGGTTATAGACCTCTTCAGGTAAGGAAGGCTTTCTGAAATAATATTTTTCTTAAAGGACTGTTAGCTCCAGACGAAGAGCATAAAAAAAGCCCACCATCATGGCGGGCTTTTCTATTATTTGTAGTTGACTATAATTAACCGATAGCTACACGCTTGAACTCAGTTACAGTCATGCCTTTGTTGGTTTTGTCAAGCAACTGGGCAATAGAAAGAGAAGAGTCTTTTACGAACTCCTGGTTCAGCAACGTGTTTTCTTTGTAGAACTTGTTCAGTTTACCCTGTGCAATTTTCTCCAGCATTGCTTCTGGCTTGCCTTCAGCACGCGCCTGCTCTTTACCAACCTCAATTTCGCGCTGTACAGTAGCAGCATCCACACCGTCTTTGTCAACAGCAATTGGCTTCATGGCAGCAATCTGCATGGCTACGTCCTTACCAACTTCTGTTACTTCAGCATTGCCTGTGTTGGTTAAGCCTACCAGTACACCTAATTTACCGTTAGAGTGGTCGTAAGAAACAACTTTCTCAGCAGAAACAGTCTCGTAAGACACAACATCGATTTTCTCACCGATTTTACCCATCAGGTCCGTGATGTGGTCCTGCAGCGAACGGCCATCAGCCTGGGAAGTAGCCAATAACTCTTCTTTAGAAGTTGCTTTTGTTGAAACGGCAGCATCCAGAACCTGCTTCGCAAGGTTGCGGAAATCCTCTACTTTAGATACCGGTTCAGTTTCGCAAGCCAAAGCTACTACTGTACCTGTCGTACCATCTTCGCTTACCTGCGTTAGAACTACACCTTCAGAAGTAGCGTTGTCTGCACGCTTGCTTGCAATTTTCTGACCTTGCTTGCGCAGAATATCTTTAGCTGCTTCGAAGTCGCCGTTAGCTTCTGTAAGGGCCTTCTTGCAGTCCATCATACCTGCTCCGGTTTCCTGACGGAGTCTGTTAACATCTTGTGCTGTAATAGCCATGATCTTTATAATTAAGAATTATGAATTATTAATTAGAATATTTTTCCGGGCCTAAACCCCTAAAACAAACTGAACATTGAAGCAGCGGGGCCCAATGTTCAGTTTATTATAGTGCAATATAAACTTTAAGCTTATTGCTCGTCAGCTTCCTGCTTTTCTTTGATGCCTTCTTCTTCAGAACGCTTACGCTCAGTTTCCTCTTTGTCCACTTTGCGCTCAGACAGGCCTTCTTCGATCGCCTTACCTATCAGAGATACGATAAGCGATACAGACTTAGAAGCGTCGTCGTTTGCAGGGATTGGGAAATCTACCAGCTCCGGGTTAGAGTTTGTATCGCAGATAGCGAAAACTGGCAGGTTTAGTTTCTGAGCCTCTTTAACGGCAATGTGCTCACGCTTTACGTCAACGATGAACAGCGCTGCAGGCAGTCTTGACAAATCAGTGATACCACCCAGTACGCGGTCAAGCTTCTCACGCTCACGGGAAAGCATCAGCTTCTCACGCTTTGCAAGGGCTTTAGACTGCTCAGGGTCTTTCATCATTTTGTCGATGGTAGACATCTTCTTCAGTGACTTGCGCACCGTAGCGAAGTTTGTCAGCATACCACCTAACCAACGATCAGTTACATAAGGCATCTTCAGGCGTTTCGCCTCTTCTGCCACGATTTCCTGCGCCTGCTTTTTAGTAGCCACAAACAAAATCTTACGACCAGACTTCGCGATGTTCTTGATAGCAGCCGTAGCTTCGTCAAGGGCAACCAAAGTTTTGTTCAGGTCGATGATGTGAATACCGTTTTTCTCCATGAAGATGTACGGTGCCATCTTCGGATCCCACTTGCGGGTAAGGTGGCCGAAATGCACACCTGCCTCAAGTAATTCTTTATAATTAGTACTAGCCATGTTGTAGATACACCTTTAAAATTAACGTTTACTGAACTGGAATGAACGACGTGCTTTACGCTTACCGAACTTCTTACGCTCTACCATACGAGGGTCTCTCTTCATGAAACCTTCCGCCTTCAGAGCTGGCTTGTTCTCGCCGTTTTCTTCTACCAGTGCTTTAGAGATAGCAAGTCTAAGTGCCTCAGCCTGGCCGCTTACACCACCACCTTTGATATTGGCTTTAATATCGTATTTGCCAACTGAATCCAAGGTTTTAAGGGGCTGATTCACAATAGTTTGAAGTACTTCACTCGGGAAGTAATTCTTGATATCTCTACCGTTAATAGTGATATTCCCTTGCCCAGGCGTCAGATAGATGCGCGCCACCGAGGTTTTTCTTCTACCAGATGTATTGATAACTTCCATTAAATTAAATATTGAGGGTTAGTTCTTTTGGTTGCTGTGCGGCAAAAGGATGCTCGCTTCCAGCAAATACATGCAGATTGCGGAACAACTCGCTGCCCAATCTGTTTTTAGGTAACATGCCACGTACAGCACGCTCTACCAATAGCGTAGACGATTTCGCCTTCAGCTCGCGCGGGGAAGTTTTCTTCTGACCGCCTGGGTAACCAGTGTGTGTCAGGTAGTACTTCTGATCCCACTTACGGCCTGTAAAACGAGTGTCATCTGCATTGATGATGATCACGTTGTCTCCGCAGTCAGTGTTAGGAGTGTATGAAGGCTTGTGTTTGCCCTTCAGGATCTTGGCAACTTCCGATGCCACACGACCCAAGCTTCCTTGCCCAGCATCCACAATCACCCAGCCTTTGTTGGCTGACTTCTTGTTGACATACTGAGTTTTATAACTTAAATGATCCATTTTTAGTGGTTGTAAGCGATTTATTTATTTAATTATTGATTCTTCAGTCTTTGAAAAATGGACACAAAGATAGAAGTTAATATTCTGATATGCAATAGATGTTGTAGAAATATCCTTGAAACACAGGAATGTAGCAAGATGCAAACACTATCTGCACCGTTTCCCACAGCCATTGTACCGTGTGGCCTACTATAAGACAAACGTGTTTCAAGGGAATTAAACACAAAGCAGGGCCCTGTACTACAGGGCCCTGCTTTGTGTTTTTCTTGTAAAGGCAGAATTACTACGGGGCTATTGTGTTGCCTATTATTAATTCTCCGGTTTTCTTATCTGCCTTGATAACCGCTACATTGTTGGCTTCTTTAAGACTTTGCAGCGAAGCTGCAGTATAAACGGCGCTTGCTTTATCGCCTGTTTCCGGGGATAATAGGCTTATTTTTAAGTTGATTAGTTTATCCCCGTCAAACTGTCCATCCAGTTTCAGGTCAAAGCCGTTTTCTTTGAACGCCTTTTCAGCAGCTGCGAACTCTCCTTTGGTGATGTCGCCTGGCCGTAAGATGTACGTCACAATGTTTTCATCCTCTATGAGTTTGGCAGTTGTTCTGGCCGGGAATAAGGGTGTGCCATGTTTTGTTGGCGGTGGCGGCGGAGGCAATTGCTGCTTAGAAGGAACAGGTGGCGGTGGTGCCGGCAGAGCAGGCAGTTCACCGTATTTTTCCTCCACGGCAGGTATGCTTCTTTTGCCTTCAAACTTGTACTCTTCTTCACCACCAGACCTCAGATAGATGACAACAGACTCTAGAAGCTATCTCAAAAATACCTAAGCATTATCTTCATGCACGCGAGCAGCAGGAATGCCAGGTAATTATCAGCCTTCTTTTCCTGTCTGACCAAGGTTCT